>DAORKI010000018.1:0-46385 GCA_035439485.1 Bacteroidia bacterium | reverse complement strand
ATTAACCCATTCAAAATTAACCCATAAAATGAACATAGAAAATAACAAAGCGCAAATGCGTAAAGGTGTGTTGGAGTTTTGCATTTTGGCTGTACTTTCCGAAGGAGATGCTTATCCTTCAGAAATTATTGAAAGAATGAAAGATGCCCGACTACTTGTAGTAGAAGGTACTTTGTATCCTTTACTTACAAGACTAAAAAACGATGGCCTACTCAGCTATCGTTGGGAAGAATCAACTAGCGGTCCTCCACGAAAATATTATAAACTTACTCCAGTTGGCGAGCAATTTTTAAAAGAACTAAAAACTACTTGGGAAGAACTGGTAGATGCAGTAAATAAAACAACCAAAAATATTAAATCTTAAGCGCAGAAATCATGAACAAAACATACACCATAAATATCAGTGGCATCATCTTTCACATTGATGAATTTGCATACGAAAAACTAAAAGGTTATTTAAATACCATTCGTAGTTATTTTAAAGATAGCGAAGGTCGTGATGAAATTATGACTGACATTGAATCACGTATAGCTGAAATTTTTTCTGCTCGCATTAATAATGCAAAAGAAGTAATTTTAATGGATGATGTGGACCATATGATAGCCATCATGGGAAATCCTGAGGTATTCAAAAATGAAGATGGTACTGAGGCTGACTCTAAATACAATACATACTCCTACGAAAATAAAACAGCAGATTTTAGCAAAAGAAAAAGAATTTTTCGAGACCCCGATGACAAAGTTTTAGGCGGTGTGTGCAGTGGTGTTGGAAATTATTTCGATATCGATCCGCTTTGGATTAGATTGGCCTTTGCTGCTTCCTTCTTTTACTTTGGCACTGGATTTTTATTTTACATCATTTTATGGATGGTAATCCCTGAAGCTAGAACAACAGCCGAAAAGTTAGAAATGCGTGGCGAAAAAGTAAACATCAATAACATCGAAAAAAACTTCAAAGAGGAAATGGAAGGACTTAAAAATCGTTTCAACGACAGTGTTAGTGGAAACGAGTCAAGTTCAAACACCAGTAAAATAAGAAGTTTTATTAATAGAACCGTTGATTTATTTATTCAATTGCTAGGTGGATTTGGAAGAGTATTTCTAAAAATAATTGGATTTATTCTTGTGTTTTTTGGTGTAATGATTTTGGTAGCACTCTTAGCATCCATATTTGGAAATGGAGGGTTTATAAATATTTCTGATAGAGGCATTAATTCAATTGCCATTCACGATTTATTATTAAAATTCTTTAATACTACTGAGCAAATAACAGAGGCGAAAGCAGCAATATTTTTACTTATTGGGATACCTGTAATTATGTTCATATATCAAGGGGTTAAAATATTATTTAAAATTAAAGTAAGAAACAAATGGGTCAATATTACAAGCACTTTGTTATGGTTGATAGGTTTAGGTTTAACTATTGATGTGCTTTCAAATATGAGTCTTGAGTTCAAACATAAGAATTCTATCAAAGAAAAATTTGTAATTGCAACTCCTAAATCAAACACATTATACTTAAACTTACCAGAAAACTACAAATGGAGTCAGGATGATGACGAGGAGTATTTTGATGAAGATGTTAAATCCATGCACAACAGATGGAATGTAATGATTAATAATGAAAAGGGACTTGACTTTTATATGCCAATCATTGATATACAAAGAAGTAAAACTGATAGCTTTGAGTTATTGGTAATGAAATCTTCTAAAGGTAAAAGCAAGAAAGATGCGCTTAGACGAGCTGAATCTATTTCTTACAGTTATATGGTAAATGATAGTAATGTTATTTTTAATCCTAAATTTCAAGTGCCAGAAACCGAAAAGTGGAGAGCTCAAAGAGTAAAAATTATTTTAAAAGTTCCAACAGGAAAATCGGTTTACCTTAATAACAAAATTGCTCCTTTAATTTATGATATTGATAATGTTACCAATACTTTTGATGGTGATATGGTAAATCATAAATGGACTATGCGTGCAGAAGGTTTAACGTGCGATGATTGTGGCGATATCAATGGTTTTAAAAAGAAGAAAAATGAAAAAGATTCAACTGATGTTGAAGAATCTGAAAACGATTATTAAATATTGAATTGATTTCAAAACTTAAGGACAGGTAAAATTTTATCTGTCCTTTTTTTATGAATCTAAATTCTAAAAAATAATTACTTTTTGTTAATCATTGTTTACTAATCCAAAAAACTGTATCGATATCGAACAAAATGCTAAAATTCAACAACTTGAAATAAATTAAATCATGTAAAATTGCTCAACATTTAAATTCTACAAAACAAATATTAATCTATTTTTGCAACCCCAAATAAATAAATAAACATGATTAAAAAATTAAATTTATTACTCATTCCTGCATCAGCATTAATCGTTGCCTCTTGTGGTGGTGATAAATCACATGAAGAAAATGATGCAAAAGGCTATGGTATCGACATCACATCAATTGATTCAACAGTTCGACCTCAAGATGATTTTTATGATTATGCCAATAATAATTGGCTCAAACGTACCGAAATCCCTGCTTCTGAAGCACGTTGGGGAAGTTTTAGTGTTTTGAACGAAACCAATAAGAAAAATTTAATGGAAATTTTAGAAGGATCTGCCAAGGACACAAAGGCTGCTAAAGGCTCTAATGTTCAAAAAATTGGCGACTTTTATTACACATCAATGGATTCTGTAAAACTTAATGCTGAGGGTATAGCGCCAATTAAACCCTTACTTGATGAAATTGATAAAATGTCAAAGCCTGAGGATTTAACTTTAATGGCTGCCAAAATGCATCGTAATATGGGTGGTGTTTTATGGGGAGCTTATGTGATGGCCGATATTAAAAATAGTGCTATGAATACCATGTATATAGGTCAAAGCGGTATTTCATTACCTGATTGTGATTATTACTTAAAATCCGATCCTGAATCCAAAGAACTGCAAAAACAATACGTAAATCAAATTTCAAAAATGTTGCAATTTTTAGGCGATAAACCAGAGATTGCCGACAAAGAAGCCTTGGCTGTAATGAAAATAGAAACACAACTAGCTAAAGCTTCAATGAACGCTGTGGCACAGCGTGACATTGCTGCACAATACAATAAAAAAACATTAGATGAATTAAGCAAGGATGCTCCAAATGTCAATTGGAAAGCATACTTCGAAGCATTGGGTGTGCACAATTTAGCAGATGTGGTTGTCAGTCAACCTAAGTTTATGATGGAGGTGAGCAAAATGTACAAAAGTGTTTCAATGAGCGATTGGAAAACGTATTTCCGTTGGCATTTAATTGACGAAGCTTCTGGTTTCTTGAGTGATGAAATTGTAATGCAAAATTTCGATTTTTTTGAAAAGACCTTAAATGGCTCAAAGCAACTTAAGCCAAGATGGAAACGTAGTCTTGAAATTATTGATGCCACCATGGGCGAAGCATTGGGACAAATTTATGTTGAAAAACACTTTAGTGCCGATAGTAAAAAAAGAATTAATGAAATGGTTGATAACTTAACTGCCGCATACAGCGACCATATTAACCAATTGGATTGGATGAGTGAAGAAACAAAAAAAATGGCTCAAGTAAAATTAAAAGCCATCATCAGAAAATTAGGATATCCTGACAAATGGAAAGACTATTCTAAATTGGAAATTACGCGTGAATCATATTTCAAAAATGTAGTTAATGCCGCTGAATTTGCATTTCAATTTAATATTGATAAAATGGGCAAACCTGTTGATAAAACAGAGTGGGGCATGAGTCCTCCAACTGTGAATGCATATTATAATCCTACAGTAAATGAAATTGTTTTTCCTGCAGGAATTATGCAACCTCCATTCTTTGATCCAAAGGCTGATGATGCTGTTAATTATGCCAGAATTGGTGCTGTTATTGGTCATGAAATTACCCATGGTTTCGATGATCAAGGTGCACAATTTGATGCTGAAGGAAATCTTAAAAATTGGTGGTCAAAGGATGATAGTATTAAGTTTAAGGAAAAAACAAAAGTGGTAATTAATCAATTCAATGGATTTGTGGCTATTGATACTTTGCATGTAATAGGAGAACTAACAGTTGGTGAAAATATTGCCGATCTTGGAGGATTTACTATTGCCTTTGCGGCCTTACAAAAGTCATGGGCAGGAAAAACTAAACCTGGCAAAATTGATGGCTTTACTCCAGAGCAAAGATTTTTCTTAGCTGGAGCACAAATGTGGCAAACCAAATATCGTGATGAAGCACTTAAAAAACAAGTGCTCACTAATCCACACGCCCCTGGCAAATTTAGAGTTATTGGCCCTTTCAGTAATATGCCCGAATTTTATGCTGCATTTGGCGTAAAAGAAGGTGATAAAATGTACAGACCAGAAAGCATAAGAGCTAAAATTTGGTAGTAATTTTAATTTCAAAAAAGCCCCAGATGCATCTTGCACTTGGGGCTTTTTTATTTTATTATTGTTATTTTCATATGTATAACCTAGGTATTCATAAATCATTAAATACCAAATTAAATAAGAAACTCGAGACCATGTTAATCTATCCTTCAATTTATATACTATGATGGTAAGAATCTATAATCAAACTACCTCAAAGAAATGATAGATAAACAATTTTTCAATAAATTAAGTGTTCACAAATTCCTCGAATTACCCCGTGTTAATCAATATGAAGCACCCAAATACTGAAAGGCTGATTTTGTATCCGTAAAACCACTTTGTAAATCTTATACCAATTGCAATTATTTTTTAGTCCAAATAATACCTTTACTTATTATAAATTGGTCCATGAGTTTAAGGTATAATGCCGATACAACCTGAAATTAGTGCAATTATATTATGCCACAATTGGTAAAATTTGGTTGATTTCAACAGCACATGCTAGCTTAGACAAGTTCAAAACAAAGGTTGAAATTTTATCTTGCTATGTTTCATTATAAAATACCTAATGCCATTACTTTGAAAAATAAAAAATCAATTAATGTGCTTCCAACCAATTATTACCTATTCCTACTTCTGCTTTCACCGGCACATTATGCGGTAATGGCATGGCTTTTTCCATTTCTTCTAGAACGAGTTTTTTCATCAGCTCAACTTCTGAGTTTAAAACTTCAAATACCAATTCATCATGTACCTGTAACAACATTTTTGATTTTACATTTTCATGCATCATTCTTTTGTGAATTTGAATCATGGCCAATTTTATCATATCAGCGGCACTTCCTTGAATAGGCATATTTATGGCATTTCTTTCTGCAAAACCTCTTACAACTGCATTCCCCGAATTAATATCTCGCAACCATCTTTTTCTACCTAAAATTGTTTCAACATACCCATGCGCTTTAGCAAAATTAATCTGCTTATCCATATATGATTTTATTGCTGCATACTGGGTAAAATAATTATCTATCAGTTGTTTGGCTTCAGTTCTGCTCACGCCAATATTTTGTGATAAACCGAAAGCACTTTGTCCATAAATTAATCCAAAATTAACGCTCTTAGCTTTATAGCGCATTTCTTTTGTCACTTCATCTTCTTGCACACCAAACACTTTTGCAGCAGTTGATGTATGTATATCTTTTTGTTGCCTAAAATCTTCACACATAGCTTCATCGCCACTCATGGCAGCAACTATGCGTAGTTCTATTTGCGAATAATCGGCCGACATCAATACTGAATTATTATCGGGTGCTATAAAAGCCTTTCTAATTTCTCTCCCAAGTGCTGTGCGTATAGGAATATTCTGTAAATTAGGATTATTTGAACTTAGCCTTCCTGTTACTGCTATGGCTTGATTGTATGATGTATGTACTCGACCTGTATTTGGATTCACTAATTGTGGCAGAGCATCCACATAAGTACTTTTTAACTTGGTTAATTCTCTATAAGATAAAATATCATCTACAATTTTATGCTCGTGAGCCATTTTTTGAAGTACATCCTCACCGGTAGCATACTGTCCTGTTTTAGTTTTTTTAGCTTTGGGATCAAGTTTTAAATGGTCAAATAATATTTCACCCAATTGCTTTGGTGATGCCAAATTAAATCTAACACCCGCTTGGGCGTAAACTCGTTCTTCGCTCTCAAAGGCTTGTTTTTCGAGCTCTTTTGAATATTCATTTAAAAAGTTGGTATCAATTTTTATGCCCTCAAACTCCATTTGCATGAGTACTTTTACTAATGGGTTCTCAATTTCTTCAAATATTTTTCCAACCTTTTTCTCCTCAACTATAGGCGCAAATACCTCTTTTAACTGAAGGGTGATGTCAGCATCTTCGGCAGCATATTCACTTATTTTATCTAAAGCTACGTCACGCATATTTAATTGATTTTTGCCTTTTTTTCCTATCAATTCTTCAATTGAAACTGGCTGATAGCCTAAGTATTTTACACTTAACAAATCCATGTTTCTTCTTCCTTCAGGCTCAATTAAATAATGAGCCAACATGGTATCAAATATTTTACCTTGTACCATAATACCATGTCGTTTTAAAATCAACAAATCGTATTTAACATTTTGCCCAATCCAGGTAATGCTCGGATCATTAAATATAGGCTCAAAATGCTGTAGTTTAATTTCAGCCGAAGTTCTATCATGTGGAAATGCGATATACCAAGCTTCACCCTTTTTAACTGAAAAACTTACACCAACAATTTGAGCTTGATTGGCATCTAATCCTGTAGTTTCTGTATCAAAACATATTTCCTTAAACTGGCTAAGATGTTGAACCAATTTATCGAGTTCAGATTCATCTTGAACTAAATAGTATTGGTGCTCAGTATTAGAAATATTTTTATCAGCAAATAAAGCATCATCCGAAATTCCTTCATCGTTGAATAAGGTAGGAGTAGCTGTACTTTCAGCTGGAGTATCACCATCTGAAAATAAATCTTTTACTTCAGTTTTTTTATTTATCGTTGGACCACTATTAACTACGCTGAAAGGCTCACCCAATATTCTTTTACCTAAAGTTTTAAATTCTAATTCAGTAAAAATCTCATTGAGTAACTCCTTATTTGGTTCAGATAATTTATACTCCTCAGCATTGAATTTTACCGGAACGTCTAAAATTATGGTAGCTAGTTTTTTACTCATAATGGCCGATTCTTTACCTGCCCTAATTTTTTCACCCATACTACCTTTTATCATATAGGCGTTTTCCAACACATTTTCGAGTGTTCCATATTCTGCAAGTAATTTGGCAGCTGTTTTTTCACCAACGCCAGGTATCCCCGGAATATTATCTGATGCATCACCCATCAAACCTAAAATATCTATCACTTGTGAAACATTGTTAATGCCCCACTTTTCACAAACTTCTTTCTCACCTAATACTTCCGCTTTGTTGCCAAACGCAGGCGGTTTGTAAATAAAAATTTTTTCACTCACCAATTGACCATAATCTTTATCGGGGGTGACCATGTAAACATCAAAACCTTCTTGTTCAGCTTGTTTAGCTAAGGCTCCAATAATATCATCTGCTTCATAGCCATCCAATTCAACCACAGGGATATCAAAACCTTGTATTATTTTTTTGATGTCGGGTATCGATAATATTAAATCTTCAGGGGCTTCCTCACGATTAGCTTTGTAGCCTTCAAAATCAGTATGGCGTTCAGTAGGTGCGTGTGTATCAAAGGCTACGGCAATATGGCTTGGTTTTTCTTTGTTCAGTAATTCAATTAAGGTGTTAGTAAAACCAAATTGTGCGTTGGTGTTTTTCCCTGTCGAGGTTAACCTTGGATTTCTAATTAATGCATAGTATGCCCTATAAATTAAAGCTAGTGCATCAAGTAAAAAAAGTTTTTTTTCATTCATTTCGCATATTTTTTTGAAGAGTACAAAGAAAGTAAAATACCTATTGAAAAATTGCTGCCAACAAATTTTATTACTTGGAATTACACTAAATCATATAATTTAAAGACTAACAGCAAAATGTAGATTCAATTATTATTACATCTATTACTAATAAAGTAGCATCATCAATTAAATGTTAGTTCCACAAAATTTAGTTGAGAATGTTTTAATTTTAACTTACCAATAGCTTAATTTTTTTATTTCATCTTAAGGTATACATTTAAATTATAAAATATGAAGAAATCCTAACTTGGTTAGACATGTTTAATTGATAAATATAAAATTCCATTTCAAATAAAATTATGTCAATATTATTGTGAGTAAAAAAATGCATACATAAAATACTAGTTACAGAAATAATAGTATTTTTGACCAATTATTTTAATGATAAAAAGCATTATGCAAAAAACTACTGGTAAAACTTTAATTGTATTTGGGATAATATTATTTGTCGCCATCAGCCGATTGCTTCCGCATTTGCCAAACTTCACACCTTTGGCAGCTATTGCACTTTTTGGTGGAGCATTTTTGTTGAATAAAAAAATGGCTTATTTTTTCACTTTCGCTGCCTTACTTCTAAGCGATATTTTGGTAAATACCATTCTATATAATGATACTAACTTTTTAAATTACATAATTCAACCCTATGTTTGGGCAGTATATTTTTCATTTGGTTTTACTGTATTTATAGGAACAACCATGCAAAATAATGTAAGCGTAAAAAATGTGGCGAAACTCTCTGTTAGTTCCTCTTTACTATTTTGGATAATTACAAATTTTGCTTGTTGGCCAAATAATCCGCTATATACACAAGATTTTTCTGGACTTGTGAACTGCTATGTAGCGGCCTTACCTTATTTAGGAAATGTTGTTGGAGATTTATTTTACAATACACTCCTTTTTGGAGCCTTTTACCTCGTCAATAAACGAATTCCTGCCTTAATAAAAGCATAAAATCACTTGTAAATTTAAGAAAAGCCGCTTTTGAGCGGCTTTTTTGTTGTGTTCAAATTCCAAGCATATCAATTGAGTAAAAAAAGGGACTCATACTTTACAAAAAGTGTCACTGTTTGGGTCATTTGATGTTTTTTAATTTAATATGTAGTTCAATATCTAATAAGAATTGTATTTAATTTTTAGTTCAACTATAATATGAATAAGCAATGGTATATGCCGATACAACCTGAAATTAGCAAAATTAGGCTATACCGCAACTGGACTAAATTGAAAGAGTTATTGGTATAAAAATTCCTAATCCGTTATTCAACTTCAATTATTACAATGTAAGAAATGTAAAAGCTATAATTGAAGCAATAATTGAGAGGTTTTGCGCGATTTCAAAGCATATTTTGGGTTTTTGCGTAAAAATCTTTACATTTGCAACCTTAAAAATGGGGGGGCTAACAATTTTTTAATCTTAATATAAATCAATTTATGGAAACGCTACAAGCAAAATCTGATTATGAATCAAAACTTGGTGAATGGATTAATGACGAGAAAGCAGCAGTAAAATTAATTAATGTAACTGGCCATTTATGGTTTGATAAATCGGTTGAACTTATTTTATTTCGTAATCAACTAGTTGACAGAAGTGCAAGTGAAATTTTGAATTTGCATCAATATGCCCACAATGTAGTTAAAAAGCAAATTAATGTACAAGATACCTTAAATTTGGCTTTAACTATTGATGCATTGCCAAAGATAGCAGCTGCAAGAATTGATATTGGTAGACTTTGTGCTGAATGGCAACAAGAAAAAACAAGTGGAATTAGCATTGCAGATTTCGTTAATAAACAGCTAAAAAGCTTTATTGAACATCCTGGTGCAGATTTTCAACCTAAAGATGTGGTTTTATTTGGTTTTGGCCGCATAGGTCGATTAGCAGCCCGTGAATTAATTGCTCAAGCAGGTAAAGGAGAACAATTGAGACTGCGCGCAATTGTTACCCGTACAAATTCCAATGAAGATATTATAAAAAGAGCCGATTTGCTCAGAACAGACTCAGTTCATGGACCATTTCCTGGAACAGTAATTGAAGATTTTGACAATAAAGCATTAATCGTTAACGGGCATAAAGTTGCAATGATTGCTGCAAGTAAACCCGATGAAGTTGATTATACAGCTTTTGGAATTAATGATGCTTTATTAATTGATAATACAGGTATTTCGCGCGACCGTGAAGGCTTAAGTAAACATCTTAAATCTAAAGGTATTTCAAAAGTTTTATTAACGGCACCTGGTAAAGGCGATATTCCTAATATCGTACATGGCGTTAATAATGGATCTTGGGATGATAATGAAACAGTTTTTTCGGCTGCTTCATGCACCACCAATGCCATTGTTCCAGTTTTAAAGGTTATTGC
Organism: Bacteroidia bacterium; assembly: GCA_035439485.1. Taxonomy (GTDB): domain Bacteria; phylum Bacteroidota; class Bacteroidia; order UBA4408; family UBA4408; genus CAIKXD01. The sequence goes on along the minus strand of DAORKI010000018.1, from coordinate 36,176 downwards.
TGAAAAACTAGGAATTGAAAGAGGTCACATCGAAACCATTCACTCCTATACTAACGATCAAAATTTATTAGATAACTATCATGCAAAATACCGTAGAGGACGTTCAGCGGCCTTAAATATGGTAATAACCGAAACAGGTGCAGATAAAGCAGTAGCCAAAGTGTTGCCTCATTTAGCAGGAAAACTTACTGGTAATGCTGTCCGTGTCCCAACCCCCGATGTTTCTCTTGCTATATTAAATTTAAATATCACCAAAGGAAGCAATAAGGATGAGGTGAACGAAATCATGAGAGATGCTGCATTAAATGGTGAGTTAGTAGAACAAATTCAATATTCAAATTCTAATGAATTAGTTTCAACTGATTTAGTTGGTAACCCTTGCGCTTCAATTTTTGATAGCCCAGCTACCATTGTCTCAAAGGATGGGAAAAGTTTGGTATTATATGTTTGGTATGATAATGAGTATGGATATACGCGTCAAGTGATCAGGTTGTCAAAAGAACTTGCTGGTGTAATCAGAATGAGATATTATTAAAACGGAATCTTAAAAAGCCTGAAAATTATTTTCAGGCTTTTTTTTGCTCTTTTGTCTTTGTAAAATTAAATTATGTCGATAAAATAAGGATTAATTGGCATGTCATTTTTTTTTTTTATCTTTACACGTTAATTTTCGCTAACGAAAGGTAATTAGCAAACGTTAACTATTTTGAACAACAACACCACCAAAGCCATGAATAAGCTTTTTAAGATTTTTCCTTTCATTGCAGCAATCTTTTTGATAGAAAATTCAAGTGCGCAAATAGTAGTAAATACTACTACTTATACCACCCCCGACCCTGCAACAAGCTTAGTTAACAATGTATTGCTAGGTACAGGAGTTACTGCAAGTAATATCGTTTTTACACCAGGTGCAAATTCTAACAGTCAAATAGGCTTTTTTAACGGAAGTAATTCCAATATAGGTTTAGATAGCGGAATCGTTTTAAGTTCAGGTAATGTGTTGGATGCAATGCCGGGAAGTTTTGTAGGGATTACTGGAAATTGGACAGCAATGAATTATCCCGATTTATTAAATGTTGCCAATTCTGTACCCCCTATGATTGGGCAAAATTTCAATGTAAGCGGTGTGTATGATGTAGCCGTGCTTGAATTCGATTTCGTTCCCGCTTCTGATACAGTAAAATTTAGGTATGTTTTTGGTTCTGATGAATATCAAACATTCATCAATAGTAACTATAATGATGTTTTTGGTTTTTTTATTAGTGGTCCTGGTATCACTGGTCCCTATGCTGGAAATTCAAAAAATATAGCTGTAGTACCCAATTCTAGTCCTCCTCTTCCTATTACCATTAGTTCGGTGCAACCTGCTTTAAATGGCCAATATTATATTGATAACCCAAACAATACAACTGTTGGATTAAATGGATTTACTACGGTTTTTACAGCTATGTCTCCAGTTACATGCGGTTTAACTTATCATATCCGAATTGCTATAGCTGATGGTTCTGACAGTTCTCTTGATTCAGATGTGTTTTTAGAGGCCAATAGTTTTAGCAGTCAAGGAGTACAATTAACAGGTTCAGTTAGTATTGGTGGAACCGATTCTATTTTATACGAAGGTTGTGGCGTTGCTACAATTGAAATGATACGCCCTGGTGATGTTACTCTTGGCGACACTGTGCATTTTATCATCAGCGGAACGCCTAACAATGGTGATTATACTAATTTTGCAGACAGTTTGGTTTATCAACCAGGTCAGCAATCTGCATTTTTAAATATTAATGCTTATCAGGATAATGTGGCAGAAGCAGGACTTGACACCATTATTATTACAACAATTGGTGGACTATGCTCAACACTGGTTTCTACAATTACGATGTATATTTCAGATGTACCAGCTATTACAGCTAATGCTGGAAATGATACTACTTTGCATTGTGCTGGCGACCCCGCTATCTTGCATGCTAGCGCTACTGGCGGATTACCTGGTTATTTTTATACTTGGCTAAATGGTTTGGGAAACAATAGAATTATCACTGTTAATCCTACAGTTACTACAGCCTATATTGTAATGGTACAAGATACTTGTCAGCAAGTACTTGATTATGATACAGTTATTGTAAATGTTCCTATTGTTAACCCTATTATCGTGGATGCGGGTCCAGATCAAGACATTGTTTGTCCTAACCAACCAGCTACCTTCACAGCATCTGCCATAGGTGGAACACCTCCATACAATTTTTCATGGCAAAACCCTTTTACTACAGGAAATACTGCAACTTTCATTACGCCTGAAGACCAATGGTATGTAGCAGAAGTTACAGATGCTTGTAATATTTTACATGGATACGATACAGTTATTGTAAATTTAATTGAGTTTAACCCTCTTACGGTATTTCTGCCAGAGGTATTTAAAATATGTTTAGGAGAATCTGTTTCTACTGAAGTTGAAGTATATGGTGGTGTTCAAAACTATCATTATAATTGGACAAACGTAAGTTCAAACCTTCCTAATATTACAGTTTCACCAACCAATAATTCTATATACCTGGTTACTGTTAATGATAGCTGTGGTAATACTGCTTCTGCTTCTATGAGGGTTGAGTTAAACTATCCAGTTGCAGACTTTAATTACACGTCTGATCCAACAAATGATTACAATATTATATTCACCAATTCATCTATAAATCCACTAATTAATAATTGGGATTTTGCAGATGGGGAATCTTCATTAGATTTGCACCCCCAACATTTATTTGGCGATAGTGGTAGTTACAATGTTAAATTAGTGATGCAAGATACTAGTGGATGCGTAGATACTGTGACAAACACAGTTTGGGTAAACCCAGATTTAAGGGTTCTTATCCCATCAGCCTTTACTCCCAATGGAGATGGCCTAAATGATGTATGGGAGATTCAAGGTCAAGGAATGAAAGAGCTAAGTTTTATTATATTTGACCGCTGGGGAGGAAAAGTTTACGACAACGGAAATGATTCTAGTAACAATAAATGGGAAGGATTAGAAATGCCTCAAGGAGCATATTCATATAAAATTTCAGCAAAGAGTTATACAGGAAAATTATATAATAAATACGGTTCAATTACATTAATAAGATAATCACTTTCAAATAATATGAAAATTAATAAACTAGTCATTGCAGCATTTTCGCTGTTATTATTTTTTAGGTCAACCAATAGTAATGCACAAATTGCAGTCAGCAATTCAACATACGTAACACCAAATGCAGCACAAAGTTTGGTGAACAATGTATTGTTAGGTTCAGGTGTTACTGCCAGTAACATTGTTTTCACTCCAGCAGGAGGAGAATCTGTGCAACTAGGATTCTTTAACGGTGTTAACTCAAATATTGGTTTAGATAGTGGAATTGTAATGTCAACAGGTGATATTCTTGATATGATGCCAGGAAATTTTAGTGGCAATGTTCCTCTTGGTGGATCAGATGCAGATTTATTAGGATTGGCAAATTCGGTACCTCCTTTAATTGGACAATCTTTTTCGGTAAGTTCAACCAATCATGCTGCAATTTTAGAGTTCGATTTCGTTCCAGCAGCAGACACTGTTAAATTTAGATATGTTTTTGGCTCAGATGAGTATACTACTTATATCAACACCCAATATAATGATGTGTTTGGTTTCTTCATTAGTGGTCCAGGTATTAATGGTCCATATGCTAACAATGCCGAAAATATTGCTATAGTGCCAGGTACAAGCCCTGCATTGCCAATCACCATTAGTTCAGTTCAACCTAATTTAAATGGACAGTATTACATCAGTAACACCAACCAAACTACGGTAGCTTTAAATGGTTTCACCACCGTTTTTACTGCAGTATCACCGGTAATTTGTGGTGAAACATATCATATTAGATTAGCTATTGCTGATGGTTCTGACGGGTCACTTGATTCAGGTGTATTTTTAGAGGCATTAAGTTTTACGTCCAATGCAGTTTCTGTTGTTTCTAACACAGTAAGCGGAGACTCTACAATTGTGGAAGGTTGCTCTCAAGCAGCATTTAATTTTTATCGTCCGGGTTCTACAGCAGATACATTGGTAGTGCCAGTTAACTTATCAGGTACTGCTATTGAAGGTGTTGATTATAATTTCTTACCAGATTCTGTTACTTTTTTACCTGGCGAAAATTTCGTGTCAATTCCAGTTATCCCAATTGCAGATGGTTTAACAGAAGGTGCCGAGTCTATTATAATTTCATTCACACAAGACGTATGTGGAACCATCGTATTAACAACAAGTTTATGGATAGTACCTGTTCAAGTAATTGTTACTAATCCTACTGACACTTCTCTCACTTGTCCCAATTTCCCGATTACAATAAGTGCACAGTTTTCTGGCGGCTATCCACCTTATACTGTGGTATGGAGCACTGGCGATACGGCCACCTCGATTACTGTAAACCCAGGTACGACAACAACAACCTATTATTATACAGTCACTGATACTTGTTATGGGCAACCAGTCACAGATTCAATTACAGTTACAGTTCCTCCAAACACGCCAATCCAAGCCATAGGCACTGATATTTGTGTCCCTCTAGGTGGTACTGGTACACTTACCGCCACAGCTACAGGAGGATTTCCTCCCTACAATTATGCTTGGCTCTTAGGTGGAACATTTGTTGGGTTTAATCAGAGTGTAAACATCACTGGTATTCAAGACACAGTTTATATTGTACAAGTTAATGATGGATGTGGAAGTTTATTAAATACAGATTCGGTATTTGTTACGATAGGAAATCCAGTAAACTTGGATATAATTACTCCTTCAGGAAATAATACCATAGTTGAAGGATGTGGTACTGGAATTTTCCAATTTACCCGCCCAGGTGCAACATCTGACACCTTAAACTTGGCAATAACAATTAGTGGTTCTGCTACAATGGGAACTGATTTTACCGCCATAAACGACACTATTGTGTTTTTACCAGGTGTTAGCCAAATGCAAGAATTAGTAACTGCATTAACAGATGCAATTTCTGAATCTAATGAATCAATAATTGTTACTTATACTCAAATAGGTTGTGGAAGTGGTGCTCCAATTACTGATAGTATTGTAATAGTTCCTTTAGCACCGATAACTACAAATGCGCAAACAACTTATACATTAGTTTGTCCAGGTGATAATGTTACAATTAATTCAAGCTTTACAGGAGGATATCCTCCATATAATATTGTTTGGAGCAATGGAGACACCACAGCATCAATCACTGTTAGTCCAGCAGCAACAACGACTTATACTTATACCGTAACTGATTCTTGTAATTCGCAATCTGCAACACAAACTATTACAGTAAATGTACCAACTGCATCAGCCATCACGGCAGCGGTATTAGCTCCAGATATTGTTTGTCCTGGACAAACTAGTACAGTGTTGTCAAATGCTAGTGGAGGTTTTCCAGGTTATACCTATAATTGGTCTTTAAATGGAACAACCGTTAGCACTGCAGCTTCATTCACTACAACAGCATTAACACAGGATGCAACCTACGTTTTAACCATTAATGATGCGTGTGGTTCAAATCCATTAACACAAAATGTCGTAGTTCATGTTGTGCCCTACACTCCTATAACGCTTGATTTAGGTCCAAATAAAATATTACCTTGCCCTAACACAGGTACCAATATTACCCCGTCATTTAGCAACGGAGCACCGCCTTATACTTTTGTTTGGAGCGCAGGCGCAGTTCCCTTAGCTGGAGATTCAGCTGCGGTAGCCCAACCTTCAGTTACAACCACATATTACTTAACTATGACTGATGCATGTAATCAGGCTCCGGTTAGTGATTCAATTGTATTAAATATTGCAACTTATGATGCTTTAACAGCAACTGCAAGCCCTGATACTACTGTTTGTGCAGGTAATCGTGTTACACTAAGTGTTATTGCCAATGGTGGTGCAGGAAACTTTACTTATTTGTGGGAAGATTTAAATACATTGGCATCTATTCCTGATTCGGTTTCTATTAACCCAGTTATTGATAATACAGTTATTTACAGAGTCACTGTAACCGATTTATGCGGCAATTCTGTAATGGATGAAGTTTCAATACCATTAAGAAAAGATTGTGATGTAGTAGTACCTAATGTTATTACCCCTAATGGAGATGGTGAAAATCAATTTTTAGTTTTCGAAAATTTAGAATTATTTCCACAACCTAAATTAGAAGTATTCAATCGTTGGGGAACTAAGGTATTTGAATCGGATAACTATCAAAATAACTGGTCACCTGCCGATTTAAACCCAGGTGTATATTATTTTACATTAGAGCTTGGAACTATTGATCCTAAGAAAGGATTCTTCCAACTATTAAAATAAAATTCGAGAAATTGATTTAATATATTGAGTGGCAGAAGTCGTTATATAGCAATAATATTTTTACTGCTTTTTTATAAGGCTTCTGCTACGCATATAGTTGGTGGCGAGATTTACTACACCTGCCTCGGGAATAACAACTATAAAATTACACTAAAGCTTTATCGTGATTGTTTTAATGGACAGGCGCCATTTGATTCCCCCGCTTTCATAGGAATTTATGATGCCTCTGGAAGCTTAATTAACACCCTGAGTATGAATTATACAGGGCCAAATCTTATTCCTCCAGTTGTAATAAGCCCATGTTTAGTACCTCCTTCCAATGTTTGTGTAGAAGAAGCTATATATGAGCAAACAGTTAATTTACCTCCTTTGGCTGGTGGATATAATATTGTTTATCAGCGGTGTTGCAGAAATGGAACTATTACTAACCTATTTGGCCCGGGAGATACTGGATCAAGTTATTTAGCCCACATACCAGATCCTGCAGATGCAACATGCAATAGTAGCCCAAGGTTTACAAATTTTCCACCACTATTTTTATGTTCAAATATAAATTTCAACTTTGATCATGTAGCAACAGACCCTGATGGTGACGTATTAGTTTATAGTTTTTGTGATGCTTATGCAGGGGCATCAACAATTAATCCTGCGCCAAATCCTCCAGACCCTCCACCATTTCCATTTGTTGATTATCTGGCCGGATATAGTGGAGCATACCCAATTGATGCCAATCCAGCATTTAATATCAACCAAAATACTGGTTTTTTAACTGGTACTCCTAACACAATTGGACAATATGTGGTTGGAGTTTGTGTAAGTGAATACAGAAATGGTGTTTTATTAAGTACAAATAAAAGAGACTTTCAATTTAATATATTATTTTGTGATGCTGCCATTGCTTCTATTCCAGCTCAAACACTATTTTGCAATGGTTACACGGTAAATTTTAATGGAGGGGCAAGCGTTAATTCAAACACTTACTTTTGGAATTTTGGTGATCCTTCTACACAAGCCGATACATCTAATTTGATTTCTACAAGTTATACTTACCCCGATTCAGGGGTGTATACTGTAATGTTAGTAGCTTATGACCCAAGCGGAAATTGCTATGACACAGCCTACACCGATTTTGAAATTTATCCATTACTTGATGCATCTATTACATCACCTCCAGCCCAATGTTTCGACAACAACAGTTTTGATTTTTTAGCTGGTGGAAATTTTACAAGTGATGCAACATTTTTGTGGAATTTTGGACCAACCGCAACACCTCAAACTAGTACTCAACAAAATCCTACAGGAATTAATTTTTCAAACCTAGGTGCAAGCAATGTTTCTCTTACTATTTCACAATATGGTTGTACAGATACATTCACAGGAAATGGAAATGTATTAACAGTTAATAGACCCACAGCAGAAATTTCTGGAATTAACCAATATTGTGTTGGTTATGAAATAAACTTTCAAAATAATTCAAGCAATTCAACAGCATGGCATTGGGATTTCGGGATTACCAATACTTTGGCCGATACCAGCAATTTGTTTCAGCCTGTGTATTTATATCCCGATTCGGGCATTTATACCATTACTTTAATTGCTATTAACCAAGGTATATGCAGTGACACTACTGAAATTGATTTTTGGGTGTATCCTTTGCTTAATCCAATGATTATTGGGGCTGAAGATCAATGTTTGGTTGATAATAATTTCGATTTCACCGCAGCAGGCGCGTACACTGTTGATGCGACTTTTGATTGGAATTTTGGTACTAGTGCATCAATACAACAAACAAATGTGCAAAATCCACAAGATATTGTATACTCACAAATGGGCACTTTTCCGGTAGTTCTTACCATGAGTCAATATGGCTGCACTAAATCAATAACTGACTCGGTAGGTTTATATCCAAGCCCTATTGCACATTTTGGAATTAGCGGAGGTTATGGTTGCAGTCCTGTTTATGTTGAATTATTTGATAGTAGTTTTGCTGCCACACCCTTTTTGTACCAATGGAATTTTGGTGATAATAGTAGTATTAATATTCAAAACCCCACACACGTATATGAAAATACTGGTTCCTACGATGTTACACTAACCATAGTAACCACAACAGGTTGTATTGATACATCAACTTATGTATTGCCCAATGCAGTAAATGTATTTCCTTTTCCACAAGCAGGCTTTACTGCAGATCCTTTAGAAGCAAGTATATTTAGTCCAACCATAACTTTTACTGATACTTCTTCTCTTGCATCACATTGTGCTCTTAGAATTAGTGATGGTACCTATGTAGAAAAATGTAATTATACTCATACCTTTAATGATACTGGTCTTTTTAAAGTTACTCAAATTGTAAAGAACGAGTTAAATTGCGTGGACAGTATTACTTTAACCATTTACATTTATCCTGAATTTAGATTGTTTATTCCTGATGCATTTACTCCAAATGGCGATGGATTGAACGATATATTTAAGCCTTCAACAATTGGGCTAAAAGAATTTACTTTTCAAATATTTAATCGATGGGGAGAAGATATTTATACATCAACTTCATCAGAGGCAGGCTGGGATGGCACTTTTAAAGGTTCAAATGCACCTCAAGGTGTTTACGTTTATTTATTGTCTGTAATTGACATTAAAGGAAACAGCCACAAATACAATGGCAAAGTTGTATTGGTCAGATAGTAAAGAAATAGAAATTTTTTAAATTTCAATTTTGTTCTCGGTAATCCAGTTTTGTAAAACAACCAAATACCATATCCTACTCCATGTGATAAATGCATCATCTTGTAAAAATCTTTTCCATAGTTGATCAATTTCACTTGCATTAAAATGCGGATTTTGACCTAACAATTTTAAGTTGCGTTCACATAAATCTCTAAAATCAGACTTCAACCAATTTTTCCAAGGTAAGGTAAAGCCCATTTTAGGCCTATTTACAATTTCAGCAGGAAGTAATTCACCTAAAGAATCAACCAACAACTTTTTAGGGGTGGTAGGAATTTTATATTTATCAGGTAAGGCCATCACATACTCAACTAACTCATAATCTAAAAAAGGAACTCTAATTTCTAAGGCGTGTGCCATACTCATTTGATCCGTGTCACGCAATAAAACATTTTGCATATAGGAACATATTTCTGCGATACCAACCGAAGATAGCAAATTTCCACTTTGAGCGTGAATACTTTTAACCAAGGTAGCCACAGTATTTTTAGCTAAGCTTTTTTGGCTTAAAATTTTTTTTATTTGGTCTTCCAAAAGCACTTGTCGCGATAAAGGATAGGTGTTTTTAAAATCCAATGAATTGAGCTCCATCATCTCAGCAATTTTAGCTGATGATACACTTGGGCGTATTGTTTTATTGAGTTTGGCAGCAAGTGAAATGCCAGGTATTCCGCCCAACCATTTTAATTTGTCTAATTTTAATGTTCTATTAAAAATATCGTAACCAGCAAATAGTTCATCACCTCCCAAGCCTGATAAAGTCATTGTAATGCCTGCATTTTTTGTTGCTTTGCTTACTACATAAGTGTTTGGGCCATCGCCACTAGGGTGATCCATAGCTTTAAGTGCATCATTCAATTCATTTTTAAAATCATTGGGTGTGAGTTTTATTTCATGATGTTCGGTATTAAATTTATTTGCAATTAATCTTGCGTATTTGGCCTCACTAAATTGTTCATCGTCAAAAACAACTGAAAATGTTTTAACCTTATTTGTTGAGACTTTGCTCATCATTCCTACCACTGCACTACTATCAATTCCACCCGATAAAAATGCACCAAATGGCACATCAGCAACAAGTCGTCTTTGAACCGCCTTTTCAAATAAATTATTCACTTTAGAGCAAACAGCACTATATGGTTCATCAATTGATTTGGTGTTATTAAAATTATTAATATCCCAATATTTTTCGATTTTAATACCTTTTAAATTAGCCATCATGAAATGCCCAGGCATCAACATAAAAACATCCTTAATCATAGTTTGAGGAGCATGAACTGTTTGATACCTAAGGTAATCAACAAGTGCATCATTATTGAGTTTTCGCGGTGTAATTTCTGATTCTAGTAGAGCTCTAATTTCAGATGAAAAGGCCAACACCTCATTTTTATAAGCATAATAAATTGGTTTTATACCTAAACGATCTCTAGCTATAAAAAGCTCTTTTTTGTCAACATCCCAAATGGCAAAACCGTACATACCATTAAATCTTTTTAAGCATTCTTTTCCCCATCTTATGTAAGAAGCTAAAATCACTTCGGTATCACTAGCAGTTGTAAAATGATATGGTTTGTCATCGCTACCTCTAATAGATCTTTCCAAATCAAAACGAAGCTCCTTAAAATTATAAAGTTCACCATTGTATATAATACAATATCTTTTGTCATTGCTCCACATAGGCTGATGCCCAGCACTTGAGAGATCTATTATAGATAAACGTCTTTGGCCTAAGGCAATATATTGATCTGAAAATATACCTTCATCATCAGGCCCACGGTGAGCCATTTTTGCATTCATTTTAGCAATCAATGCCTTTCCTTTTTCAGGATTTTCGATTCCTACTATTCCGTTAATGCCACACATATATTTGTTATTTATTCAAAACATTCATTAAACTTTCGACCCATTTTTTTGGTGTAATATTTGCCGCTTTAGCAGCACTGATTTTAGACATTTCAATGAGTTCTTGTGAAGATTTTTGGATTATTTTTTTCATCATAATTTCAATAGAAACAGCACTATTAACCTCAAAGGTGTAACCGTTAATTCCATCTTCTAAAAACGCAGAATTTGCACCTACAGCCTTACTACATAGTAATGGAAATCCAGCAGCAGCGAATTCATGTACAACAACACCCCAAGGTTCAAATCTGCTTGGCAGTATAAAAACCCCTGTTTGCCTTACAAATTCTTCTAATTGTTCGGGTTGAACAAATCCAAAATGCTTAATTTTAGGATGAGTGATGGGTTCTATATCGCCTGTACCTAGGCACCAAAGTTCCCAGTCAACTTGATATTTTTTATCTAAATTAATAAAAGCCTGCCACATTTCTTCAATGCCTTTAAAATCGTAATATCTTCCTATAAAAATGAATCTTTTTGGGAAGGATTTTTCTTTTTGGCTGAAGTATTTCTCATAAAAACTATGAAATAAATTGTAATCAGCAACATAAAACCCAGTTAATATGTGCTTTGGTTTAAAGCCTAATCGAAGTGCATATTCATATTGTGGTTTTCCAGGAACCCAACAATAATTGAAATAGGGATGTATTTTATAGAAACTAACCAGTGAGGCAATATGTTGCTTTATTTTCCCTTGCCATTGATTGTCAAACCCAACAATTACAGGGATTTTGCTTTTGTAAATTTTACAAACTTTTAAGTAGGCTTTATCTATCCAACCACTAGCGTAAATAACTGAAGGATTTATTGAATTTATTAGTTCTATTAATTGTTGGTCATTGTAATCTTTTCTATTAAAAACTTGTACTGCACTGCTAAATTTAAAATTAAAAGGAGCTTCTTTATTTACTGGCCATCGAACAATAAAAATTTCGATATGCTTTTGCTTTGAAAGTTCATCAATACAGGACAAAAAATATCCAGCTAATTCGGTGTATAGAAATACAATTTTATGCATTAACCAATTCAGTATTTAATTCAATGGGGTTTGTATTTTGTAAGTACTTTTGTTTGTAATCGACATAATTATAATAATAAATCCACATAAATATTGGGAATCCATTAATAAAATAATTTCCTTGCCTAAGCAAATAAAGAATTATTATTACAAGCACAGCGCTCCCAATTATCCAATGTTGTGAATTGATGTTTTTTTTGCTCCTTATTACATAAAATTTAAAAATAAAAAGCAAAATAAAGAAAATTCCCAGTATTCCTGTTTCTGATAAAAGCCTTAAAAACATACTATTTGCATCGGATTTATTGAAATCGATATTTAAAATGCCCGCTTGTTTTGTTAAAGAGTATTTTTCAAATGCTACTGCATGTGAACCAAGACCAGTGCCTGCTATAGGATTAGCTTTAAAATTTTCTAAAGCAATATGGTAATTATTGTATAATACAAAGCTTGATGAGTTTACATTATCGCGTGAAAAGTCGCCTTCTACCCAAAGGCCTAAACCGCTATCAACTCGTTTTTTAAACTCAGGGCTATTTCCATAAAGAAGTGAGCCTAAAGCAAAAAATAAAACACCAGCTCCAATAAAATTAGAAATTTTAGCATGATTTAAGATGATTAAAATTCCCGTTATAAAAAAACCAATAAACCCAGTTGAAGATGTAGTTAGCACAGTAGCTAGTAGTATTACAAGGCCTTTTTGCGTGTGGATAAAATAGTTTTTTCTAAAAATAATGTTATATATCACCACAAATGCAGCTGGGGCAATCATAATAGCACATTGCGAAGCTTCTGAAAATATCGAATTCATTCGAATACCACCACTTGAATTAGGTACTAAACTCCATTTATTTAGGAGCCATTTGTAATCATAGCCAGGTCTAAAACCTATGTAATAACTGATAACTTCAATTATACCAATAATAGAAACAATATAGGCACCTTTCATGTAATACGAAAATATTTTTTCAATATCAAACTTATAATGTAGCATTACATATTGATAAAAACTAGCAGAAAGTAAGACGCCTATAAATATTTTCATAAATCCGGCCCATGAGTTATTTCCAGAATATATTTGTAAAATTCCTAAGACACATGGAATGAAAAGCAGTTTAAAAGGCGTTTTTGGAATGCCAAATTTGGCATAAAAGCCTGGCAATAAAATTAAAAATATGATATAATGTAAATAACCTTCAAATGGGCTATTAAAAAAAGTAATAGAGCTTACAAATACAGAAATAAAAATTAATAAAGTTATTCTCGAATTGTTAAGCATTGTTGCCGTTAAATTTATTTTTTATTGAAGATACAAAAAAATCTAAATGAAGTTGTGCAATGTGTGTCCATAAAAAATTCTCCTTAATTTTATTCTTCGAAGAACTTTTCATATCATCTATTTCCTTGGCACTTTTTGAACTGAATTCATCAATAATTTGTTGTAAATTATTTAACTCCTTTAATTCTAAGAGATAGCCATTATTTTTATCTACCAGTAAATTAACTGCCCCAACATTGGTAGCGATAATAGCCAAACCACTAGCCATACCTTCCATTATAACATTTGGCATACCTTCACTATAACTTGGACAGAGTAATATATCACAGCTGCGGGTAATTTTTTTTATTTCTTCTTGATTGTGAATAGCACCGTGGTATATTATGTTATCCTTTATTACCTTATTTTGCTCAGGAATAGGACCAATAAAATGGAATTCAGCGTTCATTAATTTTAAATTTGACAAAGCCGAGCTTAATTCTTGTATTCCTTTACGCCTCTCATACCTACCTATAAATAAAAACTTTTTAGTATTATCGGTTGGTTTAATATGATCATTGAGCCATTCGGCTTCAATACCTGTTGGAATGGCAACAATTTTTGAATTAGGAATTGGAATAGATTTAATAACATCATTTATTTTGGAACCGTAGGAAAAAACAAAGTCAGCATGGTTACAAATAAATTTAACTGGGCCTCTAAAAAGTAAGATTTGCTCAATTTTAGATTTAAAGGAAGGTGCCGGTTGAAACATTTCATAGCCATGAAAATTAACCGCCAGTGGTATTTGCAATTTATTTGATTTTTTTTCTTGAGCCAATTTCCAACCTGAAAAGCCTTTACAATATATGAAGTCCACCTTTTCTCTTTTCATAAATGCATCGTAAACGGCAAGTGAGTATTTGTAGGAGGATCTTAAATAATGGCCTGGCATTTTATCAGACTCTGGAAATTTAATCACAATAGAGTTTATTTTTGATTTTTCTTCTGGAGTAAAAAGCTCTAACTGATGAATATCAAATTTACTTAAGTTGGTGTGATATAAATCAATTTCAACGCCTAATCTAACAAGATATTTACATAAATAATAGGAGTGTTTTTGCATTCCACCAATCACATAAGGGAAAATACCATCGGTTACTAAGGCTATGCGCATAAAATTTTTTAACTTAAATTCATGGCAAATATAAGGCTCTTGGCTTATGTTTATGCATTAAAAAATTAATGAATGCTAATTTATTGAGCTTGTGTTTTATATTTGCAGCATAAACCCAAATATGTACACTGCAAAAACAAATCTGGCAAAATTTAATAACGAGTGGTATAAACCTGGGGCATCAAAAATTAAAATGCTACTTTGGTATTTCACAAATTTAATGTTTTTTACCTCAAGATGGTTGCCCGATAGCGGTTTTAAAGTGTTTTTATTGCGGCTTTTTGGTGCTGAAATAGGAGCGGGAGTTGTTATAAAACCAGCTGTAAATATTAAATATCCATGGCGATTAAAAATAGGAAATCATGTTTGGATTGGTGAAGAAGTTTGGATAGATAATTTGGAAGATGTAATAATTGGGGATAATGCTTGTATATCGCAGGGAGCCTTGCTTTTATGTGGGAATCATAATTACAAAAAAACATCATTCGATTTAATCATTGGAAAAATAACATTAGAAGACGGTGTATGGATAGGTGCCAAATCGGTTGTTTGTCCAGGTGTAGTGTGTAAAAGTCACGCCATCTTAACAGTTGGTAGTATAGCTACCCATAATTTAGAAGCCTACACTATTTATCAAGGAAATCCTGCTAAGGCTGTAAGAAAAAGAGAATTAAGTAATTTATAGATGTATGATAAAAGTTAGTGTAGTTACAGTTACTTACAATAGTGCCGAAACCATTGAAGATACCATTAAATCAGTAATCAATCAAGATTATAACAATATTGAATATATTATAATTGATGGTGTTTCAAATGATAATACGCTTCAAATTGTAGATAAATACAAGCATAAGATTACAAAAGTTATTTCTGAAAAGGATGCAGGAATATACGATGCTATAAGCAAAGGAATAAATTTAGCTACTGGTGAAGTAGTGGTGGCGCTTAATTCTGATGACATGTATGCTTCAAGCGATGCTATTTCTAGTGTCGTTGAAGTTTTCAAAAATACCCATGCCGATGCTGTGTATGGCGATTTGAATTATGTTGACCGGAATGATACCAACAAAATTGTCAGAAAATGGAAGTCAGGAAATTATAAAAGAGGACAATTTTTAAAAGGATGGATGCCTCCTCATCCAACATTTTTTGTAAAAAAACATTGTTATCAAAAATATGGCTCATTTGATTTAAGATTAAAGTCGGCTGCTGATTATGAACTAATGCTTAGGTTTATACATGTTCATGAAATAAAAGTAGCTTATCTTCCTAAATTAATTGTTAACATGAGGGCTGGTGGGCAAAGTAATGTTAGTTTTAAAAATAGATTCAAAGCCAATCGTGAAGACAGAAAAGCATGGGAAATCAATGGTTTAAAACCTGGATTTTTTACTTTAATTCGTAAACCTTTAAGTAAAATTAAACAGTATTTTCATTAATTAACTATTCGTTTTCTACAACAGTAATAAACCCCATTGATGTATTACATTTTTTTTCAATTATATTTATCTCCAAATAAAGTCCAAGATAAATATTTTCGGTTCAGCAAATAAGTTTACACTCGTTTATTCAATATAACAGATGCGTTATACTTATTTTTCTTTTTTCCTTTTTTTAATACTTATTGTACCTGTTTATGAAACGTGTATAGCCGATGAAATGTCGATCAAGACTGGAAAAATTTTTGATTTGTGTTATCAGTTCAAGTTTAATTCAGCCGATAGTTTGATGAATTCTTATTTTAATTCAATGAAAAGTGGTGAAGAACTTGAATTGAACTTGCTACAATCTCATATATTATGGTGGAAAATTATTAGTGGATTGAATGATAAAATAACCATTCAAGACTATTATAAAACCCTCAAAAAGGCCGAGTTTTATTTTCAAAAAGAAAAGGATAAAGGTTATGCCTACCTTTATAAAGGAATTAGGATTTACAGTTACATGGCAAGAATGGATGGAATGAATAAAAATTATTTGAAGGCACTTTTTAGATTGAATAGTTGCGTAAAATTTTTAGAAAAAAGTTTTGGTTCTGAAACAAAATATCCATTTTTTTATTTAAGCTCAGGATTATACAACTATCATATTGTAGCTGCACAAAAACAACACCCAATTATTACACCTTATTTATGGTTATATCCAAAAGGCAATGAGACAAAAGGTATTGAGCAATTAAAATTAGCCGCTGAAAGTCAAAATAAATATTTAAGCAGCGAGGGACAATATTTCTTAATAAAAATTTTTCTTGATCAAAAAAGATATAATGAGGCCATGAATTATTCGGCTGCATTACAGCAAAAGTATCCTAATAATGCTGTTTTTATGTACTATCAATTTTTACTATTACTAAAGCTAAATATGGTTAATGATGCCAGATTAAAATCTGAAAAATTAATAAAGAACCTTAAAAATAACAAGGAAATTAATCTCATTCAAATTAAACATTTTGAGCAATTAATTGATCATGATTTGCAAGCTTACCATCTAAAAATAAAGTAACATGGAATATAAAAATATTACATCTGCTGATATCGACTTTTTTGCTGGAATTTGTCCACAAGAACAAATTTTTATGGATGAAGAAACACTCCTAAAATATAGCAAAGATGAAACCGAAGATCTTATTTTGAAGCCTCAATTAGTATTAAAACCCAACAAGGTTGAACAGGTAGCAGCAATATTAAAATATTGCAACAAACATTTAATTCCAATTACGCCAAGAGGTGCTGGTACTGGATTAAGTGGAGGTGCTTTACCTTTTTATGGTGGCGTAGTTTTAAGTTTAGAAAAATTTAATCATATCATTGAAATAGATGAAAGAAATCTGCAAGCCACTGTAGAACCTGGAGTTATCAATCAAATTTTTCAGGATGAGGTCGCCAAAAAAGGACTATTTTATCCGCCTGACCCGGCAAGCAGAGGTAGTTGCTTTTTAGGAGGGAACATTGCTCATTGTAGCGGTGGGCCTAGAGCAGTTAAATATGGTGTAACAAGAGATTATGTTTTGAATTTAGAAGTGGTTTTGCCAAGTGGTGATATCATTTGGACAGGAGCAAACACGCTTAAAAATAGCACAGGATACAGCTTAACACACCTTATGATTGGGAGTGAAGGTACTTTAGGAATTGTAACCAAAATTGTTTTTAAACTGATACCCTTGCCACAAAAAAATGTATTAATGCTTGTTCCATTTAATGATGCTGAAAAGGCATGCGAAGCCGTGGCTGCTGTTTTTTATAGGGGAATTGTTCCAAGTGCAATGGAGTTTATGGAACGCGATGCCATTGATTGGGCCTTGAAATATATAGATGGCATAAATTTGTCAGTCCCAGATGTAGTTCAAGCCCATTTATTAATTGAAATTGATGGAAACAACTTAGAAGTTTTATTGAATGAAGCCGAAATTGTGGCTGATGTTGTTGCCAAATTTGATTGTGGTGAAATATTATTTGCTGATACCGAAGCACAAAAACATAATTTATGGAAAATGCGCAGAAGTGTTGCTGAAGCTGTGAAAAGCAATTCTATTTATAAGGAAGAAGACACAGTAGTAAAGAGGGCTGAACTACCTAAGTTATTAAAAGGTGTAAAGCAAATTGGTGCAAAGTATGGCTTTAAATCAGTGTGTTATGGACATGCTGGCGATGGCAATTTACATGTTAACATTATAAAAGATAAACTATCCGATGAAGCATGGAACAACGAAGTTCCGAAAGGAATTGCTGAGATTTTTAAACTTTGTGTTCAACTTGGTGGAACCATAAGTGGAGAACATGGCATTGGCTTAGTACAAAAAAAATACCTGTCAATTGCACAATCACCAACACAAATAGAATTGCAAAAAGGAATAAAAAAACTATTTGATCCTAATCATATTTTAAATCCAGGAAAAATTTTTAACGATTAATTTGAACTAAACGTATGTAATTTTAATAACTTTGACCTCAAAATTCAATATAAACATGAAAAAAATTTTATTTACATTTTCCTATCTCCTTTTTACTCAAATTGATTTAATAGCTCAAACTGTTCCTAATGGTGGTTTTGAGAATTGGCAAGTGGAACATTTTTTTGATGAGCCAAATTTTGGAATAACGTCCAATTTGCAGTGTTTTTACAATGTTCAAATGGGAAATGTTCAAAAAACCACTGATGCTTATGCTGGAAATTTTGCAGCAAAATTAATGACTGTAGAAGCCCCAAATGACACCATCCCCGGAATTATTTTGGTTGGAACTCCGGTGGGGAATTCAATTATTGGTGGTATTCCAATTAATGTTAGACCTGATAGCTTAAAAGTATATGCCAAATTTAATGTTCAGCCAGGTGACACAGCATCAATTATAGTTGGGTTTAGAAATGCTAATTTCATTGACCCAATTGGATTTACACAACTTGTATTTACTGGAAACCAAAATTCATACCTTGAATATAAAAGCAATATTACCTGGGTAGATTCTTTTACTGTTCCAGATACTTTGTTTGCCATTTTTACGAGTTCAATCATTAATAGTAATAATTTAATACCAGGTTCTGAGTTATTTGTTGATAATGTTGGATTTACAGGTGCTGTTGGAGCACCAAATACTGATTTTGAAACTTGGAACTCGGTGGAAAGTTTAGAACCAGTTGATTGGTGGACTCCAAATTTTGCACTCATAAATCAAACTCCATGCGTTACTCAATCAACTGATGCACATTCAGGCCAGTATGCACTGAGCATAGAGAATGTGCTCACTGCGAATGGTGACACCATTGGATTTGCTTCAAATGGTTATCTTGGAAATGATTTATTTAATGGAGGAATGCCTATCACACAAAATCCAACCATGGTTACAGGTTATTATAAATACTCACCGGTAGGCAATGATACAGCCTTAGTAGGTATTTTTATTTCTAAATTTGATGCCACTTTTGGTACATCGGTAAGGCTAGATTCAAGTTTAATAAAATTACCTGCAGCTGCCAATTATACCTATTTTGAATTACCACTTTTTTACAATGGGTGGCCTATTGCCGATTCATTAAATATTACTTTTGCTTCTGGCAACTTTAATGGCGATTCGAGTTTACTTATACCAGGGAGCGTACTTTTGGTTGATGATATAGAAGTGTTTTACAATCCTGTATCAGTTCAAAACTTCACCTTTGAAAGTAATCAGTTAGTATATCCTAACCCAGCACAAAATGTTTTATATATCAAATTAAATAATGTCAATTTAAACCAAGTATTTAAGTTGTTTGATGCAAAGGGAACACTTGTATTTGAAGGAAATTGCTACTACCAAGATGGTACACAAACAGCTATAGATATAAGTCAAATCCCTCAAGGATTTTATTTCTATCAGATAAATAATGGCAATTCAATTCAAAAAGGTAAGATAAATATTCAACGATAAATTTTTATTTAGGCCAAGCAATTCCTGTTTCTTGAAAGTTTTACTCACCACTCTTAATGCCAAGTATATTCATATAAACTTGGCTATTAGATTATTGTTTCATCTTAATAAAGACAAACACAATATTTCCTATAAAGAGTTTACTATAAAAGAGGACAAGGAAACAATAGCCTTATTTTGTTTGAACTATGATTTGATAGCCTTTAGTTGTTATATTTGGAATATTAGTCAAACAATTGCTTTAATAAAAATCATTAAGTCAAAAAATCCAAACATTAAAATATTGCTTGGGGGGCCCGAGGTAAGCTATGAGTGGAAAGATGTAATTTCCATTGATGAAGTGGATTTTATAATTACGGGTGAAGGAGAAATTCCATTTGGAAGATTTTTAAATGAGTATCCTAATATTGAATTGATTCCAAACTTGGTGTATAAGACCAATGGCGAAATAAAGTACTTCGAGCAATCTACTATTTTTGACCTAAAGAATTATGAAGAAATTAACCCTTACATCCTCGATGATTGTGAAGCATTAAATAATAAAGTTTGTTATATCGAAACCTCTAGAGGATGTCCTTACAAGTGCGAATTTTGTCTAGCCAGTTTAGATAATAAGGTTCGATATTTGCCCAACAATTCAATAAAAGAAAATTTACTTTATTTGATGAAACATGGTAAAGTAATAAAATTTTTGGATCGTACTTTTAATGTGAAAAAGGATTTCACTATCGATATTTTTAAATTTATCCTAGCTAACCACAAACCAGGAAATGTTTATCAATTTGAGATTACTGCCGATATTGTTCATGCCGATATCATTCAATTTATTCAAGAGCATGTACCTCCTGGTTTATTTAGATTTGAAATAGGAATTCAAACAATAAATCAAAAGGCTAATTTGGAAGTTAGTAGAAAGCAAAACTTCGAAAAAACAAAGAAAGTAATCGAGCAGTTACATCATAAAATTGAAATGCATTTAGATTTAATTGTGGGTTTACCTTATGATTATTTTGAGGATATTAAATATAGTTTTGAATCGGTATTTAAAATTTTTCCATCTGAACTGCAATTGGGTTTTTTAAAATTTTTAAAAGGTACACCTGTCCGTTTAAAGCATGATATGCATGGGTTTAAATTCGATATTGAACCTCCCTACCAAATTATAGAAAGTAAATATCTTTCAAAAAATGAACTGCAACAAATCACCATGTTGGAAGAAATTCTTGAAATTTATTGGAATAAAAAGCGAGCCATTAATACATTGAAGTATGTATGTTTTAAATACAGCATTTTTGATTTTATGCTTGAACTAGGAAAATCCTTCAATAGCAAAAGCGACTTTCATAAACATAGTTTAGTAGAAATTTATCAAGTTTTAAATGATTTCATTGAAGAAAATTATGCCCATGATATTAAATTAAAGCAGCTTGCTGCTATTGACTATTATTTGGCACACAAGGTTAAACCCAAACTTTTATTTTTAGAAGAAATCAATACTGAACTTAAACAGAAATTAATTATTGATAATGCGTTAAATTTACATCAGTTTAGATATTTATTTTTTGAAATTGAATTCAATTTTCACCATTTCATGGAAAAGCACGAAATTATTGAGGGTAAAAACAACTTAATTGTTAAATATTCGGGCACCAATTATGCGCAAGTTTTAAATTAAGATTAGTTTATCGGGCTAAAAATTGTGTTCAGGAATTAAAAACAATCCTTGCTCCAATTGTTGAAAGCTGCTCATAATTGTATTTAAAATATTTTTAATATTGCATTAAACCTTATTTAGTTTAACAGCGTCTAAACTCTTGTAAATTCAATAATATTTAAATAAATTGTTCGAAACTATTTTTTTACCACCAACGAAAAAAACAGCCATTATGGAATTGGTTTTTGCCACTCATAATCTTAATAAAGTAATTGAAGTGCAAGACATGCTAACCGCAGGGATTCAACTTGTAGGATTAGACCAATTGGGCTTCAACACCGAAATAGATGAAGATGGACTTGATTTAGAATCAAATGCCATCATTAAAGCCATGCATATTTATGGTTTTTTTGGAAAGAATTGCTTTGCAGATGATACAGGCTTAGAAGTGGATGCGCTCAATGGTTTGCCCGGAGTTTATAGCGCGCGCTTTGCAGGCGACCAAAAGAGCGATAAGGATAATATTGATTTATTGCTTGAGAAAATGAAGCATAAAAGCAATAGAAAAGCTCAATTTAGAACTATCATATGTTTGGTTATTGATGGTCAAAAGCAATTGTTTGAAGGTGCCATTGAAGGAGAAATTACTACCGAACCTAAGGGTAATGGAGGTTTTGGATATGATTCTGTATTTAAACCTAAGGGGTTTGATATTACATTTGCTGAAATGGATTCATACACTAAAAATGCAATTAGTCATCGATTTTTAGCTTTTAAAAAGTTGGTGACATACCTCAATGGATTAAAAACTATTTAACATTTTATTGTTAAAGTAATATTCAATAAGCCTTGAAATAGATTATTTCAAGGCTTATTTTTGTTTTATGATTGTGGGCAATATGCCTATATAATTGAAACATCAACTAATAAAAATAAAATGAAGTTAAAAATAGGAATTGTTTTTGGTGGCTTTTCGCGAGAACGCGAGATTTCTTTTGCAGGCGGTAGAACTGTTTATGATAACTTGAATAAATCCTTATTTGAAGCAGTTCCTTTATTTATTGATAGTTTCGGAAATTTTATTGAATTAGATTGGAAATACATTTACAAAGGCAGCATTCGTGATTTTTATCCACCTGTAAGCTATCTTAAAGAAAGCCCCAATCAGTTTCAAGTTTATGCCGAAAGTATTACTACTGAAACGCATGATGTTGCAATTAAAATGGCTCAAGAAATAGGCAAAATAATTAGTCCTAGTCAACTTAAAGGTAAAATTGATTTTGCTTTTTTATGTCTTCATGGACCTTTTGGTGAAGATGGTACTATACAAGGTTTGCTCGATTTTTATGGTATACCTTATTCGGGTTCTGGGGTTTATCCTTCAGCTGTGGGCATAAATAAAATTATTCAAAAGCAATTAATGAGTGAGGCCAACTTTAATTGTCCTCAAAATATAACCATAACAAAGGATGAATGGAATGAATCAAACCGAAAAGCTGTTTTTGATAAAGCATCAGCTTTGGTTAATTTTCCTATGGTTGTTAAAGCGCCAACCCAGGGCTCATCAATAGGAATAAGTATTCTAAAACAAAATTCATTCGAACAATTTTGTGAGGCCATAAACAAAAGTTTTTTCAGGCTAGAAATTAAAGCTGAATACTGGTTACAATTAGAGCATCAACATAAAATTGAAAAGTTACGACAATGGTGTGATATTCGCGAAGGTATCGGCATGCCTGTACAAGCAAAAATAATGAAATTAAGTCATGTTGTTCAAGACTTAACGGTTTTACATCCTGAAGATTTACTCCAATTTTTAAACCAAGTTCAATCTAACGAAAGCATCATAATTGAAGCACTTGATAGTGAAAACGAAGTTTTAATTGAGCAGTTTATTCAAGGGAAAGAATTTTCATGCATCGTAGTTGAACACTTTATAAATGGTCATAAGGAAGTGATTGCGCTTCCTCCAACCGAAATAAAGAAAGCACAAGATTTATTTGATTATAGAAGTAAATACTTGCCTGGTTTAGCCCGAAAAATAACACCAATTGATTTGCCTCTAAACCAAATTCAAGATATTGCAAGTGCTTGTAAACTGCTATTTAAATCATTAAGATTTGATGTATATGCACGAATAGATGGGTTTATTAATGATGAAGGTGAAGTTTTTTTGAATGATCCCAATACCACATCTGGTATGATGCCTAGTTCTTTTTTCTTTCATCAAGCAGCTGAAATTGGATTAAATCCTTCACAGTTTCTAACCTATATTATTAGTACTTCTCTTAAAAAAAGAGCAGAGTTAAATAAAAATCAACATCAAATTTTACAACGATATTTAAGTTTAAACGCACAAATTGCCGAAAACAATTCTTCTTTCAGTAATAAAATAAAAGTTGCGGTTATATTGGGAGGTTATAGTAGTGAGAGACACATATCTGTTGAAAGTGGAAGAAACATTTATGAGAAATTGGCATCTTCTGAAAAATATTTTCCAATTCCAATTTTTCTTACTGGAAATAATGACGCCCATCAATTGTTCATGCTTCCAATTAATATTTTATTAAAGGATAATGCCGATGATATTAAAGAAAAAGTAACTCATTATTTTGAACATCCATTTATTACTTCAGTAAAAACTGATGCCATTTCAATAACAAATTTCTTTACAGGAAGTAAGGCTACAATTGACCCACAGCAAATAACCTATGAGCAATTAAAGCAATTGGTAGATATTGTTTTTATTGCACTTCATGGTCGTCCAGGAGAAGATGGAGCAGTGCAGGCAAAGCTTGATGATCTAGGTATTCCTTATAATGGCAGTGGTGTTAAAAGCTCTCAAACTACCATTAATAAATACTTAACCAATGAAATTTTAATGAATGCAGGCATGTTGGCAGCTAAACACATGCTTGTAAATGAACAGGATTGGCAAACAAAACAGGAGCAAATTATCAATAAAATTGAAAATGATATTAAATATCCGCTCATAGCCAAGCCAGTTGATGATGGATGCAGCAGTGCAGTTAAAAAAATAAAGTCGAGAAAAGATTTGATTTCATTTGCATCCTTGATATTTAGAGATGAGCTTCCTTTGATAGAGGAAGATGCTATTCAACTAAAAGTAAAAGCCAATGAAGAGTTTCCACAAAAACGCGAGTTTTTAATTGAAGAATTAATAAGTGCCAATGGAGCAAATCACTTTATTGAGGTTACCGGTGGTATGTTAACCCGTTTTAACGCCAACAATGAAATAGAATATGAAATTTTTGAAGCTAGTGAAACTTTGGCAGAAGGAGAAGTACTTTCGTTAGAGGAGAAATTCTTAGCTGGTCAAGGCCAAAATATTACGCCAGCAAGATATGCAACGAGTGCGAGTGATGCTCAACTTATTTCAGATGAAGTTAAAAGTCAATTACATAAGGCTGCAAAAATATTAAACATTGAGGGATATGCTCGTATTGATGCTTTTGTAAGGATATTTAGCCCCCAAAAAGTAGAAGTTATTTTTATAGAAGTTAACTCACTACCCGGCATGACGCCAGCAACTTGCATATTTCATCAAACCGCCATCAATGGTTACAAACCTTTTGATTTTATTGACCGTATTTTAGATTTTGGATTTAAAAGAAAGGCACTAAAATTAACTATGACGCAGGGTGCTTAAACTTTCTTAAACAGTTTAATTAATTAGCTTAAATTTGCACTTGTTTTTTTACTATGGCATCTTCAAAAAGTAGTGGTATTTTAAAGCATATTTTAATTATTGTTGGTTTATATGCCATCATAATTTGGACCGTGTTGCAATGGCTAAAGTCGTTTACGCAGCATGATATTGTTGTTAAGGTGCCCGAATTAAAAGGTAAATCACCAAAAGATTTAAAGGAACTAGAAAAAACTATTGATTTAGAATTTATCATTAATGATTCGGTATATGTTGTGGATGAGAAAAAAGGTACAGTAATTGACCAAAATCCTTCAGCAGGTTCAGAAGTTAAACAAAATAGAAAAGTTTATATAACCATTAATGCTTTTAAACCTCCAGCCATTAAAATGCCGAAGTTGATTGACTTTTCATTGCGCCAAGCCAAGGCAGTGCTGGAAACCTACGGTTTAGAAATTGGAAATATAAAATATGAACCTGACTTTGCAAAGGATGCCGTATTAAAGCAGTTTTACAGAGGTCGTGAGATTAAACCGGGAGATCCAATAGTATTGGAATCAAAAATTGATTTGGTATTAGGCGATGGTTTAAAAGGTGAAAAAGTTGAACTTCCCGATTTAATTGGATTAAACAGAAAAGAAGCAATCAATAAAATTACAGAAAATTCGTTATCCATAGGTTCTGAGGTATATGATAAAACGGTGGAAGATTCATCAAAGGCTATAGTTTATAGACAATTTCCTATTTATTCATCCAACGATAAGGTTAATTTAGGAAGAGCAATTGATTTATTTTATACCCAGGATATGTCAAAAATAAAATCAGCCAAGGATTCATTAAAATCAAGGCTGAATAACATTGAAGAAGAAGATGAGGATTAATTTATTATACATAATTGCGGTAATTTATACTTGCAGTGCAGCCTTTGCACAAGAACGTATAGTTGATTTAAATGCAAATGCAAGAGTAATTCAACAAAATACAGAATTAAATTTAAATAGATCAGCGAATAGTGGGAACCAATTTTGGATTCATGAACCTATTAGTGTGCTTCCTTTTCAGGATGATTTTAGTAGAGAAAGATACACAAACTACAATCCAAATGATTACCCTGCATCAGCTAAATCAGATACGCTTTGGCATAACTACAAAATAAATGGGGCGCTTCCACCTGCAGTGGAAATGTATTTTATGGATGATACATCATATACCTATTTCTTTAATAACACAAACAATACTGTGAGCAAAGTGGCTAATAGTCCGCTTCAACTAACATTTTTTCAAAATAAATTAGCACCAAACACCATCACACTTACCAAAGAATATTGGCCAAGTTATGATAGCATTAGTTTTAATACAGCTACCAATCAACCCGATACTTTTTTTGTTACACCCGACACTACAATTAATTATATAAGTGACACATTGTATTATATTAAAATTGTGGCAGGACAATCCTATTGGAAAAATAGAAATGTTTATTGGAATGATACTTATCCAGTAAACCCACCAAGTATAGGAGTAGTAACATTTGATGGCATTGATTCAACGGGATATCCTTATAATTTCAATGTTGCAACTGCCCAAGGGAAAGCCGATGTGTTAAATTCCGTACCTTTTGATTTGTCTTCATTTACACCTCAAAATGATAGTATTTACTTTAGTTTCTATTATCAATCAACAGGTAATGGTAATAAACCTGAACCAGAAGATTCACTTAAACTAGAGTTTAAATACAAAGATGGAACTTGGAAAAGAGTTTGGGGTATGTCAGGATATGCGCTAACTGCTGATAGTTTATTTTCAAGAAAAGTAATTGCACTGAAAGATACAAATTATTATCATAATCAATTTGAATTTCGGTTTACCAACTATGCCACGCTTTCGGGAAATCTTGATCATTGGCATATTGACTATGTAAGATTAGATTTGGATGCCGATACAATTAACAAAGATATTACATGGGTTTATCCAGGTAAGTCTGTTTTTAAACGTTACCAACAAATCCCTCGAAAACAATATACAGGAAGCTCAGCTGATTTTTTCAAGAACTACGTTCGAAATTTATTTAATCAACCTATTAATGTGTCATACACCTTAAGAGTGAGAGATTATTTTGAAAATACTCTTTTTTCTGTTGATGTAAACAATGTTGATTTTACACCATTGACTTTAAATAGTTGTTCGTTTTGCAATCAAATTCTAAACCCACTAGCAACAAACACCTTTTCTTTTCCAATAACTTCCTTGTGTGCTAGGTATGAAGTGGGTGGTATAATTCAAAACATTGCTGTTGAGCCTAATACCACAAATGACACCTTATTTTATACTCAAATTTTTGGTGACTGCTTTGCTTATGACGATGGCACTGCCGAAGCTGCCTATGGTGTAACAGCTCCTTTCTCACAAATGGCCATAAAATTTAATGCACCTGTTGAAGATATCCTAAAATATATAAGAATTTTCTTTAACCCGGTGGTTGTAAATTCTGCCATGTTAAATCAGTTTACTTTAGTGGTATGGCAACCTGATGCAAATGGAAAACCTGGAAACGAATTATATAGAGGATCAACACCATTTGCACCTCAGTATAATGGTGTACTAAATGGTTTTATTGATTATCCTATTGATACAATTTTAATAGTTTCGGGTGATTTTTTTATAGGGCTTGAACAAAATGGGGCTTATGAGCTTAATGTTGGGTTAGACAGAAATACAAATGCTATGGATATGCAGTACTATCAAACCACTGGAACTTGGTATCTTACTCAGTTTAAAGGTTCTTGGATGATGCGACCAGTTTTTGAAGTTTGTCAAGATTTTATGAGTGGAAACAACGACTTAAACACGGTGCCTGAACCTTCCTTTTATCCAAACCCAGCATCAAACATAATTACCTTGTTAGCTTCTCCAAATCAGAACTATGAGGTTAGCATATTTGATGCTACTGGACAAATTGTTTTACAGCAAAAAATTAAGCATGCTGAGGTTATTCATCTTCAGCAGCTGAATGCAGGGCTTTATTACATCAGTTTGTTTGATTCACAAATTGGAAAACAACACAATCAAAAAATAATTATCACCAAGCCATAAATTAATTTGGAAGCCATTACAAGTATTGAAATTGCTGCTGTTGTGCTTGCTATTTTGTATCTTGTTTTAGCCGCTTTTCAAAATATTTGGTGTTGGTTAGCAGCTGCAATTAGTTCAATTTTGTATGTAAAAATTTGTT
Source organism: Bacteroidia bacterium (assembly GCA_035439485.1). Lineage (GTDB taxonomy): Bacteria > Bacteroidota > Bacteroidia > UBA4408 > UBA4408 > CAIKXD01. The sequence goes on along the minus strand of DAORKI010000018.1, from coordinate 7,787 downwards.
TTGATGCTCAATTGTTTATTGAAACTGGCCTTCAGGTTTTTTATTTAATTATGGCAATTGTTGGATACTATAATTGGCAAAAAAATAGCCTATCAACAAACGATGAAAAGCGAGTAAGCAATATTAAAGTTAAAGAATTTTTAATAGGATTATTATGCTGCAGTGTTATTTCATTTGCCATGGCTATTTGGTTTCAACAAAATACTAATGCCAAACTTCCATGGTTAGATGCACCCGTTACCATATTTAGTGTTTGGGCAACCTGGCTGGTTATTCAACGTGTCATTGAAAATTGGCTATTGTGGATTGTAATCGATAGTATTGCTGTGTACATATATTGGCAGCGAGACTTAAATATTACCGCATTTTTATATATTTTATATACTTTTTTAGCTTTAATTGGTTATTTCAAATGGAAAAAAATTCAAAGCTTATCCATAAGATAGCCATCGTAGGCCCTGAGTCAACAGGTAAATCAACTTTAACCAAAGCATTGGCAAAACATTTTAAAGAGCCATTCGTGTCAGAAATTGCGCGAAATTATGTAAGTAACTTAAATAGACCATATCAATTAAATGATATCATAAAAATGGCCGAGTTACAACTCGAAGAAGAAAATAAATGGCTCCCCAGAGCCCAGCGATATTTGTTTTGCGATACAACACTGTTAGTCCATAAAATTTGGGCAGACTTTGTTTTTAATAAAGTCCCTGATCAAATAAATAAATGGTACTTGCCCCAAAATTACGATTTGCATTTGCTTTGTGATATTGACCTGCCATGGACATTTGATCCTTTAAGAGAGCATCCAAACCATAGAAAGGAGTTATTTGACTTGTATGAAAATGATTTAAAATTGAGCAAAGCAAATTATTGCATTATACGCGGTAAGCTTGAACAACGCGAGCAAAATGCGATACAGGAAATTCGATTGAATTTTAAATCTGCATAATTTTTTCAATACTTGCATTGAATTAAAAATTGATGTATTAACTTAGTCAAAAATTTAAAAATATAATCATGAGCATTCGCAAGCCTTTTAACTTTAAGCAATGGATTGATGAAAATCGTCATCTATTAAAACCTCCTGTAGGAAATAAAGTGGTTTATGAAAATACCGAATTTATTGTAATGGTTGTTGGTGGACCAAATTCACGTAAGGATTATCATTATAATGAAAGTGAAGAGTTTTTTTATCAACTAGAAGGAAACATTACAGTAAAAATTCAAGAAGATGGGAAATCAGTTGAGGTGCCAATACATGAAGGCGATATATTTTTATTGCCACCAAAAGTGCCACACAATCCAATTAGAGGCGCTAATACCATTGGTTTAGTGATGGAGCGTAAAAGACGTGAAAATGAAAAAGATGGTTTGCTGTGGTATTGCGAAAAGTGCAATCATAAGTTGTATGAAAACTATTTTACACTCACCAACATTATGACACAGTTTCAAGAAACTTTCAATTATTTTTATCATAATGAAGATTTAAAAACATGCAAAAATTGTGGTTATAAAATGGAACCTCCTGCTCCAGTGGTTAATACTTCTAATTCCGAAAGCCATTAAATAAAGCATGTTAACTATAGATATACACACGCATATTTTACCTAAAGATATTCCAAATTGGAAAAATAAATTTGGGTATGGGGGATTTATCCAACTTGATCATCATAAAAATTGTTGTGCACGAATGATTCGTGATGATGGAAAATTTTTTAGAGAAATAGAGGATAATTGTTGGAATGCCGAAAAAAGAATCAGTGAGTGTAATCATCATCATGTGGATGTACAAGTATTATCTACTGTGCCAGTTATGTTTAGCTATTGGGCAAAAGCACATGATACTTATGAATTATCAGTTTATTTAAATGAACATATTGCCAATATTGTAAATCTATACCCAAAAAAATTTATTGGTTTAGGTACAGTACCAATGCAAGATTCAAAATTGGCTGTAAAAGCACTTGAGCATTGTAAAAACATTGGCTTAAGTGGGGTACAAATTGGCAGTAATGTCAATCAAAAAAATTTAGATGAACCTGAATTTTTTGAATTTTTTAATGCCTGTCAAGAATTAAATATGGCCGTGTTTATACATCCATGGGAAATGATGGGTGAAGCTAATATGCAAAAGTATTGGTTGCCATGGCTTGTTGGAATGCCTGCTGAAACCAGTAGAGCTATTTGTTCACTAATTTTTGGTGGAGTGCTTGAAAGACTGCCTCAATTAAGAATTGCCTTTGCACATGGTGGAGGAAGTTTTCCTTCTACTATGGGAAGAATTGAACACGGTTTTGATTGCCGTCCCGATTTGGTGGCCATTGATAATAAAGTGAATCCAAGAAATTATATAGGAAAATTTTGGTTTGATAGTTTGGTTCATGACCCCAATATGCTAAAATATTTAGTCGATTTTGCAGGCTCAAATCGTGTTGCCCTTGGTAGTGATTATCCTTTTCCCTTAGGAGAAAACATTCCTGGAACATTAATAAAACAAAGTGATTATAGCCCAGAAATTAAAGCTCAACTTTTGCATGGCTCAGCTTTGGAGTGGTTGCAATTAAATAAATCATTATTTGAATAAGTTTGAATGAATTTACATTATCGTGAAATAGGGCAGGGGAGCCCCTTGTTAATACTTCATGGATTATTTGGAAGTAGTGATAATTGGGCCACATTAGGAAAGCAACTTTCAAACCAATTTCGCGTATTTTTAATTGACTTACGTAATCATGGACAATCACCTCACAGTGAACTTTGGAATTACAAGTTGATGGCAGTGGATATTGAAGATTTTTGTATTCAACATCAGCTAAATGATATTTATATTGCTGGGCACAGCATGGGAGGAAAAACGGTGATGAAATTGGCTGAGTTATTTCCAAATAGAATAATAAAAATGATGATTATTGATATTGCACCAAAATATTATCCTGCGCATCATCAAAATATTATTGCAGCGCTCAAAAGCATTGATTTTGATTTAATTAATACACGAAAGCAAGCTGAAGAACAGTTACTAAAAACTATTGATGATTTTGGAACCAGACAGTTTTTATTAAAAAATATTTATTGGATAACAGAAAATAAATTGGCTTGGCGTTTTAATTTGGATGTAATTGCTCAACACATTGAAATAGTTGGCGAAGCAACTCCTATGGATAAAAATCTGATTTGTAATACTCCAGCTTGTTTTATCAGAGGCGAAAAGTCAAATTATATTCATAATGATGATGTGAAATCAATACTGGAGCAATACCCAAATACTAAAATGGTCACTATTCCAAATGCTGGTCATTGGGTACATGCTGAAAATCCACAAGCTTTACTTAGTGAGATGCAAATATTTTTTACCAATCAAAACTGATAACCTAAAGTAAGCACAAGCATAGTAGTAAAAAAACTATGACTCACTTTTGCTGTTCCAACCCCAATAGCATTAAAATAGTTGGCATAGGCATTTTTACTACTAAATTCGGTAATTAGTCCTTTATAAATTCTATATCTCAAGGCAATTTCTTCTCCAACAATTAATCCAGCAACGTGAAACCTATTATCGATTCGTGTACCCATAAAGGTAACATCTGTTTTAGGAATTACTGTTCCCATACCTGTTTTAAAAATTAATGACACTGCTCTGCGTTTATCTTTTGATTCAAAAAGTTGAATTCTATATAACATGTTTGCCATTAAAAAATTGGCTCCATTCGTATGTTCTAAATGTACAAATTCATTTGTCACTAATGTATCCTTATCAATAGCTCTTCCTCTTATTTGACCTGTTACTCTTAATGTTTGATTATCAAAAACTATGTACTTTGAATGATCAAAATTTAACTCAATGCCAAACTTTGACTTCTTTTTAAAGAAATATCCTAATCTATAAACATATTGAGGAATTGAAATGTCGGTATTAAAGATGCCTCTGAAACCAGGTCTGTCAACGGCTTTGCAATTTAAAATTTTAAAATCATAATAATCACTGCCATTGTTTTGAAAACGAATATCACTTTTAGAAAAATAATCTTTGTTGTATCCCCATGAAAAATAAAAACCAGTTTCATTCACATTTTTTAAACTGTCTTGAGCATAAAAATTAGGTATTAAAGTGAAAAAAAATAAAAAAAATAATATTCTTGAAAGTATTGACATTTCTTTGTTATAGAGTTTTTAAGAGTTTTTTTAAGGGCATAAATGTAAATATTTTTAAATCATCTGTAACTTTTAATTTGGTAGGGCGTCATATGGTCAAATCAAGCGCGCAGATTGAATAAATCACGAATTATGAACTTTTATAATAAAAACCTATATATGAAAACCAAAGTTTTAAAAACAGCCTTAATTTCAATCATCACATTTTTAATTGCAGGTAATTTATTTGCACAAGACATTAATCTAGGTGATTTTAATGAAATTTCAATTCAAGACAATCTTGATGTAATATTAACACAAGGAACTACCAATAGCTATCGTACTGAGCCAAAAGAAGTGTCTGTTGATATTTCTAACACAGGAAATAAGCTTTCAATTAAAAGAGGAACAGACAAAAAATCAGTAACTGTATATATTAATTTTACTCAGTTAAATGCTATTGCGGTTTTAGGCTCTGCTACCGTTGGAACAAGTAAGCCTATGCAGGCTAATAATTTAAAGCTTAATTTAACAGGTTCAGGCGACTTAAGAGTAAACGTTGTTGCTGCCAATGTAGAAGCTTCAGTAGCTGGCTCAGGCGATATTTATGTTGAAGGCACAACTACCAATTTACAGGGAGCAGTAGCTGGTTCGGGTGATTTAATGGCCGCTAATTTGAAAGCCGAAAATGTAAAAATTGAAGTTGCAGGAAGTGGTGATGCCGCTGTTAATGTAACTAACACACTTGATGCAAGTGTGGCTGGTTCGGGAGATGTAAGATATGTTGGAAATCCTGCTACACGTAATGTAAATATTGTAGGCTCTGGTTCAATTTCTGAAACTTCACAAGAGAAAGCCAATGCAAAAGATATATCAATTAACAGTGAAATTAAAATTAAAACAGACGGTGGTTCAGCATCTTCAAACGATACCACAAGATTAAGCTTTGGCGATAGAAAAATAATTATTATTGATGATGAAGATGATGATAAAGAAAAAGCAGATAAAAAAGTGAAGAAAGAAAATGAAATTAAACATATTTGGGCAGGTGTTGAGTTAGGTTTTTCAGGGTATAGCAACAAAATGTTTAACACTACCTTACCTAATGGTGGAGCCTATGCACTTGATTATTTAAGAAGCAATGTAGTAAATATTAATCCTTTTGAGCGTAACATTAGTTTATATAAAAACTATGTGGCAATCACTACTGGTTTAGGCTTTCAGTTTAATAGATACATGTTTGAAAATAATACCATCTTGTTTCCTTTAAAAGATTCAATCCAAACAGTGAATACTGGAATTGGATATACAAAAAACATGGTGAAATCAAGCTTTTTAACTTTACCTTTACTATTGCAATTTAACACATCAAAAAATCATGGGAAGTCATTTCACTTTGCTGTTGGAGGACAAGTAGCTGTTAAGTTAGGCAGCAGAAGTAAACAAGTTTATAATGTTGAAGGTGATAAAAAAAGAGATGTGTTTAAGAGTGCTTACAATTTAAATCCTTTTCAATATGGATTAACAGCAAGAGTAGGCTATGGAAAAGTAAACGTTTTTGCAAATTATAATTTGTCAGAAGTGTTTAAGAATGGTAAAGGTCCCGAATTGTACCCTTTTCAAATTGGGTTAACGCTTATTCCATGGTAAAATTGAATCTATTTTGAGTGCAAAAGCGCAGTAATACTGCGCTTTTTTTATTTCATTATGATTGACAAATCACCGAAGTACACCATGGTGATTTATAAATTTAGCCAATAATTTACAAAGCATACATAGGTTGATGCCGAAATGAAGTGAAGCAAATTTGGGTTGTTGAATATTTCGCATCGGTATAATGTAAAAAAAATTACGAATTAAATTACTATCAGAAACATTTAACCATTCAGGATGTTATTTTTATTATAATTCATATTTTTGAATCAATTAAAAGAAAACAATAAATGGTAGGCTTTCGAATTTCAGATTATAAACCTAATCAACAAACAAAATCAACATTTCAGCAATTATTTGAAATTTTTAAAGAAATGTTGGTTCATACCTCGGGTGATGTTACTGAGGCGTTAAATTGGCTCAATGAAGTTGATCGTGAATATAAAATAACCAATAACGAATATACCATGGCTGATTTTATAGACGACCTAAAAAAGTTAGGTTATTTAAAAGATGAGCAGCAAAACGGTAATTATTTGATGTCGGCTAAACTTGAACAAAGCTTACGAGAATCCTCTTTAGAGCAAATTTTTGGGAAGCTCAAAAAATCGGGTCAAGGCAATCATACAACCCCGTACACAGGCAAGGGCGATGAAGCAAGTAGTGATTTAAGAGCCTTTCAATTTGGAGATAGTTTGGAGCAAATAAATATGACAGAATCAATTCGAAATGCACAAATCAATAATGGTTCATTCGATTTTAATATTACAGAAAATGATTTAGAAATTGTCGAGTCTGAACACAGGGCTCAAACAAGTACAGTGTTAATGATTGATATTTCTCACAGTATGATTTTGTATGGTGAAGATCGCATTACACCAAGTAAAAAAGTTGCTATGGCAATGGCTGAAATGATTAAAAGAAAGTATCCAAAAGATACTTTGGATATTATTGTTTTTGGAAACGATGCCTGGCAAATTCAAGTTAAGGATTTGCCGTATTTACAAGTTGGACCTTATCATACAAACACTGTTGCAGGGCTTGAATTGGCTATGGATTTACTTCGCAGAAAGAAAAATAAAAACAAACAAATATTTATGATTACCGATGGCAAACCAAGTTGTTTGAAGGAACCTGATGGTAGGTATTATCAAAACAGTTTTGGATTAGACAGGAGAATTGTAAACCAATGCTTAAACATGGCTGCAGCATGTAAAAAATTAAAAATGCAAATTACAACATTTATGATTGCTAAAGACCCATATTTGCAGCAATTTGTTGAAGAATTCACCGAAGCAAATCAAGGCAAAGCCTTTTATGCTGGACTCAAAGGATTGGGTGAATTTATTTTTGAAGATTACGAAAGAAATAGAAAAAGAAATGTTCGCTAAGATTTTTTTGGTATTTCATTCATACAAATAAATTATTCCTTAGGTAATACATAATCTATCCCAAAATGTTTGGCATACTCCTCCAAACTTGTCATCCCCATTTGAGCTCTTCTAACATTTACATTTTTTTCATCTTCAATTGGGTAAAATTCTTGCTTGCCTTCTTTTCCTGAAACTACTTGTGAGCCATATATTTGCTTTTGACCTTTTCTCATCAATATTCTATCTTGCATCAATGCCATATTACTGGGTCTCGATTCGCCCATTTCAACAGATTTTTTTAACATAGGGAAATATTTTTCCTGTGTGGCTAAATCCGAATGCTGAACAACTAAAAATACAGTGCTGTTTCCTTGCTCTCCGACAAAACTTCTACCCAACCAACCATATATATTCAATAGCGCTTCTATTCGAACTAAATTGGTACTATCTATAAATTTCATGAACTCAACTGAATCTCTTGTAGTTCTGGTTTTTTGATCCCTTTCAAATATTAATCCTAATTCTTTTTTTATTGCCAATGTATCAATATTAACTTGAGCAAAGCATGAATATTGTGAAAAGAGAATAAGAAAAAATAATATGAAAGTAGTTTTATTCAATTATAAT
>DAORKI010000017.1:40416-46985 GCA_035439485.1 Bacteroidia bacterium | reverse complement strand
TTCAACGTATTCTCAAAAGGTGTCCTTTGCATAATGCTCCTTCCCAAAGAAATTTCATCGGCATACTCCAACTCATCACCAATTGAAATACCGCGGGCAATAATGCTAATCATGCATGCAAAATCTTTTAACTTGCGGTATATGTAAAAAGCTGTGGTGTCGCCTTCCATGCTGCCTTTCAAAGCCAGTATCACCTCCTTGGTGCCTTCTTCCTGAATGCGTGTAACCAAATTATCTATATTTAAATCAGAAGGACCAATGCCATCCATAGGAGATATAATCCCACCCAACACATGATACAATCCATTATATTGTGACGTATTCTCAATTGCAATAATATCGCGCAAATCGGCCACCACACAAATTTGATCTTTGTTTCTTGAACTACTAGCACAAATATCGCACACCTCTTTGTCAGATAAATTATAACATTGCTTGCAGTATATTGCTTCTTGTCTCAATTTGGTTAAAGAAGTTGCAAATGCATCAACCTTATTGGCATCCTGTTTCAATAAATGCAATACCAATCGCAAGGCGGTTTTCTTACCAATACCAGGCAATCCGGCAAATTCATTTACCGCATCCGACAATAATTTTGAGGATAAATTCACTGTGTTTTTAATCTAAATTTAATATGCCCACAACTCCAACAACTTTTCCTTAAACCTATTTTTAGGTAAGAAATTTTGTTCTAACTCTATTGAGAAAGGCACGGGTGTATCTAATGAAGCACATCTGGCTACTGGTGCATCTAAATAATTAAAACATGTTTCATTAATAAATGATGCCAGTTCTGCACCAATGCCGCCAATCAAGGTATCTTCATGTAATACTAAAACTTTACCAGTATTCTTTACTGTATTCATAATTGCATCTTTATCAAATGGCAACAAAGTTCTTAAATCCAACACATCTGCCGAAATCTCAGGATGTGCAGCCAACACTTCTAACGCCCAATGCACGCCATAACCATAAGTAATTATAGAAACTTGCGAACCTTGTTTAACCAAATTGGCTTTCCCAATTTCAATGCTGTAATAATCATCAGGTACATCACCAGTTATACTTCTATACAAAGCTTTATGTTCAAAAAACATAATTGGGTTAGGATCATTGAATGCCGCATTCAACAAGCCTTTAGCATCAGCTGGAAAAGCAGGGTATAAAATTTTTAAACCAGGCGTATGAAAAAACCAGGCTTCATTTGATTGCGAATGAAAGGGCCCTGCTCCAACTCCTGCACCTGTTGGCATGCGCACTACCACATCAGCATTTTGTCCCCAACGCCAATGTGCTTTAGCAAGATTATTTACTATTTGATTAAAACCTTCAGTGACAAAATCAGCAAATTGCATTTCAACCATGGCTTTCATACCCTTGATGGATAATCCCAAGGCAGTTCCAATAATAGCAGCTTCACATAATGGTGTATTGCGAACTCGCTCAGGTCCAAATTCCTCCACAAATCCTTCTGTTACTTTAAAAACACCACCATAATCAGCTATATCTTGCCCCATTAAAACTAAGTTAGAATGACGTTGCATACTCTCTCTTAATCCATCACTAATAGCATCAACTAGTCTTTTGTTTTTAGAACCTATTGAATGGGTTTTTATGGGTAAATTATCAAATGGGGCATATAAATCTTGATACTCAATTTCTGTATTGGGAATAATTTTAGGTTCTGCAAAAGCGAGCTCTAAGCCATTTTCAATCTCTTGTTTAATTTCGGACCTATATTGTTCAATTAATTCTTCGGTTAAAACGGCTTCATTTAATAGGTATTTTTCATAGTTTTTTAATGGGTCTTTTTTGCCCCATTCTTCAAACAATTCTTGTGGTACATATTTAGTTCCTGAGGCTTCTTCATGTCCGCGCATCCTAAAGGTTATACATTCCAACATAATTGGTCTTGGATTTTCGCGCATACTTTCTGATAATTTTTTTACCATATCATACACCTCCAAAATATTGTTACCATCAACTTTGTAGGCTTCCATTCCATATCCTGGGCCTTTATCAATGAAATTCTTAAATTTAAACTGCTGGTTCGATGGGGTTGATAAGCCATAACCATTGTTTTCAATGACAAATATTACAGGTAAATTCCAAACTGCAGCTACATTAACACTTTCGTGAAAATCGCCTTGACTAGCCCCACCATCTCCAGTAAATACCGCAGTTATTTTAGACTCCTTTTTTAGTAAATGCGCCAATGCTATTCCATCTGCTACCCCCATTTGCGGCCCCAAATGTGAAATCATTCCTACAATTTTATGTTCTTGAGATCCAAAGTGAAAAGACCTTTCCCTACCCTTCGAAAAACCGCCCATAGTGCCTTGAAATTGGGCAAATAACCTGTTCAAAGCCATATTTCTGCATGTAAAAACACCTAGGTTTCGATGCATAGGTAAAATGTATTCATCCTCTTCCAATGCCATAGTTAATCCAACAGAAATTGCTTCCTGTCCAATACCCGAAAACCATTTTGAGATTTTGCCCTGACGTAATAACAACAACATTTTTTCCTCAATCATACGTGGCTTCAAAAGGCCTTGATATAATCCTAACAATAAACTATCACGGTGCTTCTTACGGTCGAATTTTAACATACTATAAAATAATAATTTGCCGCGAAGTTATGAAAAACCTTAATTTTGAAGCATGTTATTTTTCAAACAATATTATCAAGAAATAATTACCGCTGTCTTAGTAGCTGCTGCCGTATATTATTTAATAAAAAAGTTACTCCCGAACAATTTAGTTAAAACACAAAAGAGCTCCAATAAGTGTGATAAATGTGCCCCTTAAATTTCGATAATTTTATTTAACAGTGCATTATTTTTGCATTAATTCAACAGCTTCTTTCCCAACTAAGGAGCCTATTGCCACGCCCATTCCGCCTAATCTTACAGCACAAAAAATATTGCTTGAAACTTGTTTAACTATAGGACTTTTATTCTCTCCAAAAGCCATAATTCCACTCCATTCGTAATCAATTTTATATACTTGGTTAGGAATAATCATATTATCCAACATTTCTTTTAATTTACTCATAATTAAGGGTGTATTGCCAAATTCAGTTGTACGCTCGCCTTCAAAATCTAGATTTCGTCCGCCACCCAACAAAATTCTATTATCAATATTTCTAAAGTAATAAAACCCTTCATCATAATGAAAACTCCCTTTTATTTTTAAATTTTCAATGGGTGAAGTTACTAAAACTTGCGCTCTTGCTGGTATTACATTTAGTTCTGGAAGCAATGTCTTAGCAAAACCGTTTGTACAAATCAACAAATTATTCGCTTGAATTTTAACTCCATTATTCAAGATAACACCTGTGTCTAATTTATTTTGAATAATTTCCTTCGTATTTATACCAAGTAAAATCTGAACACCAAGCAAACGGGCCTTATTCATTAAGTTATACATCATTTTACCTGTATCGATTTGCCCCTCACAATTATTTTTAATGAGATGTTTAACTCCTCTCAAACCAAAACTTGAAATTTGATTAGTAGCAATAGTAAAAGTTGAGTCATTTTTGGTAATTTTAGACAACTTTTGATTAAAATATGGGATCTTTTCGGCAATTTTCGCATAATAATCATCGTTTTCAAATAATTCATAACCTCCAAAGTGATCGTAAGATATTGCATTGTCCCCTAAATTTTCTCTTAATAAATCTAGTCCTTTCTTTCTTCTTTCTACTAAGGCAAAAACGTTTTCTTCATCATAATTTAACATATCGCTCAAAAGCTCTCCTGCACTTCCTATACAAGCAAATCCTGCATTTTTGGTACTGGCTCCTTGTGGTATTATTCCACCATCAACAATGAGTACACTTCTTTCGGGCCTACTTTGTTTAAAATGAATTGCTGCACTTAGTCCAACTATACCACAACCTACAATAATTAAATCTTGTGAACAAAAAAATGATTTTTTTTCCCAATAACTTACGTTCATAACTTCAAAAATAACTTTGTTGAAAATCCATATTTTTCTCCATATTTGCAACTAAATGCCAAAATGAATCATTTTTAGTCATTTTTGAGGGCAAATATATGTTATGAAATTTACGTTTGACGCAAGTTATATAAATAAACTTTTATTTAATCTCCTCATATTTACTTGTTTAGGTATATCAGCAGCAATTGCTCAACCTAAATGGAAACTAAATGTAACAGGGAAAGCAGTTGAAAATGGAAAGAGTTTAGAGGGAGTTTCAATAAAAATTAGTAAATCGGGAGCTGAGCCCATAACTATTTACGCGGCAGACAATGGTAAATTTTCATTTTCATTAGAGCCAAATTCGATTTATACAGTTAGATTCACCAAATCAGGTGGCTACATTACAAAGATTGTCACTTTTGATACAAAAAATGTACCCAATGACGAAGATGATAGACCCCAACCATTTGGTTTCCAAATTTTAGAAATTAATATTTTTAAGGAATATAAAGGATTAGATGTTTCATTGCTTAAAGACCCTATTGCAAAAGTGAGTTATGTTGCGGCTTCTAGACGATTTGATTATGATGAAGCTTATACAAAAAGTATCAACTCACGACTTGCTCAAATGCAACAAGAGCTCGAAACACAGTTAAAAGCTGAAGCGGAGGCAGAAGCTAAATTGGCTAAAAAGAAAGCAGAATTTGATGCCGCTATCAAAAAAGGAGATGATGCTTTGAATTTAAAAAAGTTTGATGATGCGGTTAAGGCTTACACATCGGCACTTGAAACTCAGGTGGATAATGCCACAGCAAATGCAAAAATTACGGCTGCCATGAAGGCAAAATCTGATGAAGAAGCCAAGAAAAAGGCTGATGAAGAAGCTAAGAAAAAGGCTGAGGAAGATGCCAAAAAAAATGCTGAAGCTGCTAAAAAGAAAGCAGAATTTGATGCTGCCATTAAAAAAGGTGACGATGCCCTTGTTGCTAAAAAGTTTGATGATGCCGTTGCTGCCTACAATGTGGCTCTTGCTACCAAAGTAGATGATGCAACAGCCAATGCTAAAATTGCAGCAGCAGGCAAAGCAAAAACAGATGAAGAAGCAAGAAAAAAGGCTGAAGAAGAAGCTAAGAAAAAAGCCGAAGAAGAGGCCAAAAAAAATGCTGAGTTTGCAAAAAAGAAAGCAGAATTTGATGCTGCCATTAAAAAAGGCGATGATGCGTTAAATGCTAAAAAGTTTGATGATGCCGTAGCAGCCTATAATACCGCTTTAGCCACTAAGGTTGATGATGCCACTGCCAATGCCAAAATTGCCGCTGCAGGAAAAGCTAAGACTGATGAAGAAGCAAGATTGAAAGCCGAAGCTGATGCCAAAGCAAAGGCTGAAGCCGATGCTAAAAATGCCGCAGAAACGGCTAAGAAAAAAGCTGAATTTGATGCGGCCATTAAAAAAGGTGATGAGGCATTAAATTCTAAAAAGTATGATGATGCAGTTGCTGCTTACAATAAGGCCTTAGCAACCCAAGTTGACGATGCCACTGCAAATGCTAAAATTGCTGCTGCAGGAAAAGCTAAGGCAGACGAAGAGGCTCGTTTGAAAGCTGAGGCTGATGCAAAAGCAAAGGCAGAAGCTGATGCGAAAAATGCCGCAGAAGCCGCAAAGAAAAAAGCCGAATTTGATGCAGCCATAAAAAAAGGAGACGATGCCTTAAATGCCAAAAAGTTCGATGATGCAGTTACAGCATACAATGCAGCTCTAGCAACCCAAGTTGACGATGCTACTGCAAATGCTAAAATTGCAGCTGCAGGAAAAGCTAAGGCAGACGAAGAGGCTCGTTTGAAAGCTGAGGCTGATGCTAAAGCAAAGGCAGAAGCTGATGCGAAAAATGCCGCAGAAGCAGCGAAGAAAAAAGCCGAATTTGATGCAGCCATAAAAAAAGGGGACGATGCCTTAAATGCCAAAAAGTTCGATGATGCAGTCACAGCATACAATGCAGCTCTAGCAACCCAAGTTGACGATGCAACTGCAAATGCGAAAATAAGCGCTGCTAACAAAGCCAAAGCTGATGAAGAAGCACGTTTGAAAGCCGAAGCTGATGCTAAAGCCAAAGCAGAAGCAGATGCTGCTGCTGCTGCTGAACAAGCTAAGAAGAAAGCTGATTTTGAAGCTGCCATCAAAGATGGTGATGCTGCGCTATCAAGCAAAAAGTTTGATGATGCAATAAATGCATATAATACTGCCCTAAACATTCATTTTGATGACCCTACGGCCAATAGTAAAATTGATGGTGCGAACAAAGCCAAAGCTGATGAAGAAGCGCGTTTGAAAGCCGAAGCTGATGCTAAAGCCAAAGCAGAAGCAGATGCTGCTGCTGCTGCTGAACAAGCTAAGAAGAAAGCTGATTTTGAAGCTGCCATCAAAGATGGTGATGCTGCGCTATCAAGCAAAAAGTTTGATGATGCAATAAATGCATATAATACTGCCCTAAACATTCATTTTGATGACCCTACGGCCAATAGTAAAATTGATGGTGCGAACAAAGCCAAAGCTGATGAAGAAGCGCGTTTGAAAGCCGAAGCTGATGCTAAAGCCAAAGCAGAAGCAGATGCTGCTGCTG
>DAORKI010000017.1:0-40316 GCA_035439485.1 Bacteroidia bacterium | reverse complement strand
CTACGGCCAATAGTAAAATTGATGGTGCGAACAAAGCCAAAGCTGATGAAGAAGCACGTTTGAAAGCCGAAGCTGATGCTAAAGCCAAAGCAGAAGCAGATGCTGCTGCTGCTGCTGAACAAGCTAAGAAGAAAGCTGATTTTGAAGCTGCCATCAAAGATGGTGATGCTGCGCTATCAAGCAAAAAGTTTGATGATGCAATAAATGCATATAATACTGCCCTAAACATTCATTTTGATGACCCTACGGCCAATAGTAAAATTGATGGTGCGAACAAAGCCAAAGCTGATGAAGAAGCGCGTTTGAAAGCCGAAGCTGATGCGAAAGCCAAAGCAGAAGCAGATGCTGCTGCTGCTGAACTTGCAAAGAAAAAAGCTGAATTCGATAAACTTATTGCCAATGGAGATAATGCTCTTGCTGCAAAGAAATTTGATGAAGCAATAGCAGCTTATGGTTCAGCGCTTCAAATGGAAGTAGATAACGCAACTGCCAATAGTAAAATAGAAGCAGCCCAAAAAGCTAAAGCTGAAGAAGAAGCAAGATTAAAAGCTGAGGCAGATGCAAAAGCAAAGGCAGAGGCTGAGGCTGCTGCTTCAGCCGAACAAGCAAAGAAAAAAGCAGAATTTGATAAATTTATTGCAGAAGGTGACAAAAAATTAGCTGATAAAAAGTATGATGATGCATTAAATGCTTATAATGCAGCACTTGGCTTAGAAATAGATAATGCAACTGCAAATAGTAAAATTGAAGCTGCACAAAAAGCAAAAGCCGATGAAGAGGCACGATTGAAAGCTGAGGCTGACGCAAAAGCAAAGGCAGATGCAGATGCAGCAGCTGCTGCTGAATTAGCTAAGAAAAAGGCAGAATTTGATAAGTTTATTTCCAAGGGTGATCAAAGTTTAACTTCAAAAAATTATACTGACGCTATAGCAGAATACAGCTCTGCCTTGGCCTTAGATGTTGATAATCCAACTGCAAATGCTAAATTATCAGCTGCACAAAAAGCCAAAGATGATGAAGAAGCTCGTTTGCAAGCTGAAGCAGATGCAAAAGCAAAAGCAGAAGCAGATGCAGCTAATGCAGCCGAACTGGCTCGTAAAAAGGCCGAATTTGAAAAATTAATTATTCAAGGCGATAAAAGTTTAAACTCCAAGAGTTTTGATGAGGCACTAAATCAATATAATGCTGCATTAGGCTTAGATATTGATAATACTACCGCTAATGCAAAGATTGCTGCCGCGCAAAAAGCAAAAGCCGATGAAGAGGCCAGATTGGCAGCAGAAGCTGATGCAAAAGCTAAAGCAGAAGCAGAAGCTGCTGCGGCTGCCGAATTGGCTAGAAAGAAAGCCGAATTTGAAAAATTAATAAGAGAAGGTGATACTAATCTAGGCACCAAGAGATTTGATAATGCCATAGAAAACTACAATGCAGCCCTTAATGTTGGATTTGATAACGCTATAGCAAAGGCTAAAATTTCGGAAGCAGAGAAACAAAAAGCTGAAGAAGATGCAAGAAGAAAAGCAATGGACTTAGCTGCAAGAACAAAATTATTTAATGAAAAAATTGGGCAAGGAGATAATTTAGTTTCACAGAAAAATTATGAAGATGCAATTTTGTCTTTCAAAGAAGCCTTAGAATTGAATATTGATAATCCACTCGCTCAATCAAAAATTGATGGTGCTCAAAAAATACTTGATGGTATTATTTTGGCTCGTAAAAAAGCGCAATTTTCAAAATTAATTGCAGATGGTGATATGGCGGTGAATCAAAAGAAATATTCGTTAGCCATTAATTTATATACAGATGCCTTAAATGTTGATTATGATAACACCACGGCCAATCAAAAGCTCGAAAATGCAAAAAATTTAGATGAAGCAGAGAAACGCAGATTAGCAGAAATAGCAGCAAGAAAACAAGCAGAATTAGATGAAATGAATCGCAAAAAGAAAGAGGCAGAAGAGCGAGAAAGATTATTTAAAGAGAAAGCAAGGTTGGCAAGGGAGCAAGCTAGAGAAGAATTAATCGCTCGACTTGAAGCGCAAAAAAGTTCTTTAGCACAAGCTGAAAGATTTAAAGCAGACAGAGAAAAGAATCTTCAAAACAAATCGAATGTAGCTGAGCAAGCCGCTAGTAACAGTCGATTAGATTTAGCTAAAAAATATGCCCAAGGTGTTACCAATGAAGAAATTGAAGGCCCAAATTGCATTATTTACAGAACCATTGTAGTGAAGGGCGAGGTTGGTGACGAATACAAAAAGATAAAATATAACTTTGGTCAAGTTTACTTTAAGAAGAACGATAAAGATATTCCTGAAGCAATTTATAACAAAGAAACCAAAACCCAATAAAGTATGAATAAATTTAGCATTACTTTTATTGCTGCTACTTTTATGATGCAGGCATGCACACCCGAGCCAAAAGGTTTTGAACCAAGTGCAGGTCAAGCAGATTTTTCAACTGTAATTGCACTTGGTGGAAGTTACTTAACAGGTTATCAAGATGGTGGATTGTTTTTGAAAGGTCAAGAAAATTCTCTCTCTGCCCTTATTGCTAACCAGTTGGAATATGCCAATGGAGGAACCTTTAACCAAGTATTGATTGCCGATGGAAAAGGTGTTGGTTTAAGTTCTAAACCATGGGAAAGTTCCTTTGTTACCCCTAGTACATTAGGTACAAAAACAGATTGTAAAGGAATTTCATCTACATCCCCTGTAAAAACAAGCGTATCTGAAATTACAGCACTAGCCATATTAAATTCTGGAGATAAAAGCAAAAACAATAATTTTTCGGTGCCATTTGCTTCCGTTTTGGATTATAATAACCCGAATTTAGGATTAAATTTTGGTGTCAATAATACCAATCCTTTTTATAATAGAATAGCTAGTAAGCCAGGTGTTTCTACTATTTTGATGGATGCTAAGGAAAAAAATCCAAGTTTTATTATTAGTTGGTTAGGAATGGATGATATTTATAATTATGCCTCAAAGGGTGGAGCAAACTTAACTATTCCTTCAACCATTGAGTTTGAACAACACTTAGATTTGATTTTAGGCGACTTTGCCAAAAAAGGAGTGAAAGGAGTAATGGCCACTATACCCGATTTTAGAGATTTCCCTTTTTATTCATTAATACCATGGGATAATGCTGATTTAACACAAAGTCAAGCAGATTCTTTAAACGATGCCTATAATGCAAATTCAATGTTTGACCATATCAGATTTAAGCAAGGAAGGAATGGTTTTGTTGTTGAAGACCCAGCTGAAGCTAGTGGATTTAGACAATTAAAAGCTGGCGAATACATTAGCATTTCAGTGCCAACTGACTCTATGAAATGTTATAAATATGGCCTTTTAATTAAAGTAATAAATAATAGATATTCATTAATTGAGAGTGAAGTGAAAATAATTGATGAATCAATAAAAAACTACAATCAGGTAATCACCAAAAAGTCCTTAGAATATGGCTTTGCTTTAGTTGACATGTACAATTACTTCAAAAAAGTAAAAGATGGAGTGAAATGGAATGGAGCGGATTTTAATTTGGAATTTGTGAGTGGAGGCTTTTTAAGCTTAGATGGATACCATCCAAATCAAAAGGGGTATAATCTTATTGCAAACGAATTTATTAAAGCTATTAATGAGAAATATGAGGCCCATGTACCGTACAGCACATGTAAAAATTGTGATGGCGTGCTTTTTAAATAATATTATTTCATTTTGGCTTGGCACAATCTTTGAAAATGCAAAAAACAAACACAATTAAAATTTAGGTTATGAAAAATGTTTACTTACTTACATTGGCGTTATTGCTTACATTTAGCGTATTTGCTCAAAATTCAAACGCTATATTATTTACCGAAAATGGTGAAAGATTTCAAGTGGTTCTTAATGGTGTAATCCAAAACACCACACCTTCTACCAATGTGAAATTAACAGACTTAATTGCTCCAAATTACAAAATGAAAATTTTATTTGAAGATAAATCACTTGGTGAAATTGATAAAAATCTTTTTCTAGAAGCTTATTCTGAAAACACATTCAATATAAAAAGAAAATCAAATGGTGAATGGGTTGTTCGCATATTAAGTATTACACCTTTGGCAGAATTACCTCCAACTCCACAAAATGTTCCAAATCAAAATGTGGTAGTGTATCATGCTAATCCCATTGTGCCACCAACCGCCACAACCACCACTACAACAACCACAACTTACAATGATCCACTCATGAATGACAACGTAAATATTAATTTGGGTATTAACGGTATTGGGTTTAATATGAATGTAAATGGAACTGGGACAGGTACAACCACGAGTCAAACCACAACAACTTATACTACAACCACTACTACATCACCAACAACAGTTTACACCACACCTCCTCCAACTACAACAACTGTAATTGTTCAGGAACCTGCCCCTGTTTACGTAATGCCTGGATATAATGGACCAACTGGTTGCCCATATCCAATGACACCACAAGATTTTTCAGGGATAAAAGCTTCAATAATGAGTAAATCTTTTGAAAGTACGAAACTTGAAATTGCTAAGCAAGTACTAGGTCAACGTTGTATGACATCAGGGCAAGTTACTGAAATTATGAGTTGTTTTGATTTTGAATCTACTAAACTTGACTTTGCAAAATTTGCTTATGGCAGAACTTATGATTTAGGTAATTACTATATGGTGAATGATGCATTTACTTTTGAATCTTCGATAAACGATCTTAATAGATACATCAGCAGTTACAAGAGGTAATTAATTGTATAACGAATTTTAATCTAAAAAATTATACACCGCTGTTTTCATCAACAGCGGTGTTTTTATCTTAACTATATGAAAAGTAAACTGATAAGCACTGCAGCAATTTTAGGCGCAATAAGTGTAATACTTGGTGCATTAGCTGCTCATCAATTAAAAAATGTTTTAACTCCAACATCTCTTGATGCCTTTGATAAAGGTGTTCGATATCAAATTTACCACAGTCTTTTATTATTGCTTATTGCATTTTCATATAATAAAGAAAATGAAAGAGACATTAAGCCTATAGCAATATTAATTATTGTTGGAGTTGTGCTTTTTTCTTTCAGTATATATTTATTAAGTACACAAAGTTTGTCACAAATTAATTTTTCAATATTAGGGCCTATAACTCCAATTGGTGGAATTTGTATGATTTTAGCTTGGATATTACTTGCCATAAAAGCAAAAAGAATATTTAATAATTGATTTATATCTTTGTTCAATATTAAAATTTAAATAACATGAGAATAACATATCTGTTGTTAATTATTCCAATTGCATTAGGAAGCTTTAATTGCAAAGGCAGTAAAAAAGCAACAAAGAATGATGCTATGGTAAAAAGTGAAACTTCCGAAAATAAAAGCAACCAAGGCAAGGAGTCCAATCAATTAATCTTTAGGTTTACTGTTTCTTTCATAAGTAAAGGAGCTGGAACTGATTATCAAATGAAGCAAAAATATGACGCATTTATCACTGATTTTGAAACTAGAAATAAGGTTAAATTGCTACTTAGCAAAGCATCATGGGGCCGTGAAGGTGAAGTAGATTATTGCTTTGATATGAAAGAACTAAATAAAGAAATTACAGAGAAATTTATAGCTGAGTCAAAGGCGGTTTTGAGTGCATCTGATAGAATTAACATAGGAGAAAATACCAATTGCAGAGGTACCGTCAAATAAAATTAAGCAAGCTACCTTTTCTTGTCTTGTCATACATACTTTTTTTAAGTAATGGAATTAATGCTCAAAACAGTGATATTGATTTATTAAGGAACATTACATCCAATAGAGACATAAAACACCAAAAGTTTCAAAGTGCATTATCCTTTTCAGTTTATCCGGCACTTGTGTTCACCCCTTCCAGTTTTGTATGTATTGGATTAATACATAAGGACACCCTTAAAATAAATACAGGACTGTGCATTGGGGTAGGAATAGCATTAAACACAGCAATAGCGGTAGGAGCAAAATATGCAATCAATCGCCAGAGGCCATATATGAGTTATCCTGATATTATTCCAATCGAAAAAGAAATCACCCCATCAATGCCATCAGGACATACAGCCAGTGCATTTAATGTAGCAACTTCTTTAACGTTGTTTTATCCCAAGTGGTATGTTGCTGTTCCTTCGTATGCTTGGGCTGCAGGAGTTGCATACAGCAGATTGTATTTAGGCGTTCATTATCCTAGCGATGTAATAGTTGGTGCCTTGCTTGGCAGCACCACGGCCTATTTAACCTATTATTTAAATAGGAAGTGGTTTAGGAAGAATAACTTACATAAGTAAAAAATAAAGAGTTTAGGATTCAGCTTCTCATGGCCTCCACAGGATCCAATTGCGAAGCAGTGTAGCTAGGAATGAAGCCAGAAATTATCCCGATTAAAATTGAAATAGTAAGTGCTAAAATGATATTAGAATTAGTTAATACAATTCCTAAATCAAACATTTCATTTACTGCAAACAAACCACCTAATACTACTAGCAAACCTATTATTCCACCAAGTAAACTCAATATTACACTCTCGGTTAAAAACTGTGTAAGTATGAAAATATTTTTCGCACCAAGCGATTTTTGAATGCCAATTAATGATGTTCTTTCTTTTACAGAAACAAACATAATATTTGCAATTCCAAATCCTCCAACAATTATTGAGAATCCTCCAATAACCCACCCTGCAAGGCCAATTACCATAAAAATACTGTCGAACCCTTTCGTAAGCATACTCGTTTCATTGAGGGCAAAATTACTATCAGCCATTGGTTTTAGCTTGCGTACATTACGCATTATTCCAGTGGTTTCATCTTTTAAAGCTTCGTTGCTTATTCCTGGTTTTGCTTTTAAATAAATTGTTGGGTCGAGTCTTTCGCTTCTTAAATCAAGTATATTGCGTGCATAGTTAATTGGTATGAGCACAACATTATCCATAGAATTTCCAATAGCACTACTTCCCTCCTTTTCAAAAACACCAATAACATCAAACTTCTTACCCATAACGCTGATTGATTTTCCAATACCTGCAGTGTTCCCAAATAAATTCATCGCAATTGCATAACCTATAATAGCCTTGTTTCTTCCGCTTGCGCTTTCTTGTTCAGTAAAATACCTTCCTTCAATTATTTCGAAAGATTTTACTTCATCAAAATTATGTGAAACACATTTTAGCTCCACATTTTCGATACTATTGTTTCTGAATTTTACAGTTTTAGTTGTACTTGCTACAAAGGCACCAGTTTGTGCCAAATTGCTTTTTTTTATTACTTCAGGAAGTTCTTCAATTGTAGGAACAGGTCTGTTTAAATATTTCCACCAAGGGTAATCGCCCCCAAATTCCCAAGGCCATTTTTGAATAAAAATTACATTATCACCTAATGAGGCAACAGATTTTCGAACATTAGATTCAAGGGAATCGACAACAGTAAAGACAGTAATTATAGAAAAAATGCCAATGGTAATACCTAACAACGAAAGAAAAGTACGTAGTTTGTTTGCGGTAAGCGAATGCCAAGCAAAGCGAATACTTTCAATAATCAGTGTCCCAAAGAGCAAGGTAAAAAATTATTGCTTTGATTTCACAAAATCGTTTAAGCCAGTGGTAAATTTTTGAAAGGTATAAGTTCCTCTTTTGAAATTGGCAACCGGAAAACCATTCCAAACTACACTGTTTCCATTCGCATCTTTATAGTTATAAAATGCCTGTGTGTTGTCTGTAAACTCCCATACCATGGTGTTATAAGCGTCTTCATTTTTTTTATTCCCAGAGAGGAATCCATCAGATTGAGTATTATTTGGGAATGACACGTTAACATTGGTAAATTTGTGGTAAATTACTTGTTGAAAATAACTTGTGTTCACTCCTACAAGTTGTAAAATATCAGATAAAACACCACCTGCAGCGGCAGTTGCTTGAAGTTTTGCTTCAACTGTAAATGTTTGTTGCACATTTTCACCAACAAAAAACTCTCCTGTATTTAAACGTAAATTGGCATAATCAAACACTTGCTTAATTTTTGCAGATACTTCAATCCATTTGCTATCGCCATAAACAATTCTGGTAAACATTGGACCTTGGGTTCCAAGCATTCCATTATCATCAGTAAGTTGAATTGCAGTAACAGGAAAGGCAATTTGAGAAGTTATATCATTTCCAGAAGCATCTTTTGCAGAAATCAATTCCCAATTTCCTTGCATAGCCAGTTTTGTTGGAGTTTCTTCTTCAGTACAGCTTTGAAGGCTTGCTATGATTAAGCCAATAAATAGAAATGCAATCGCTTTTTTCATTGATAATTAATTTTTTTCTAAAGAACAAATATAGTGCCTAAAATTTATATAGCCTAATTTTTATTATCAAAAAAAAAGCCTCCCAAATTGGAAGGCTTTCAAATAAGTATGTTTGATTTTAAGCTACAGTGCTAGGTTCAGCACTTCCTTTCCTATCAAAATCTAGAACAATAGGTGTTGCAATACAAATGGATGAATACGTTCCAATTACAATTCCTATTAATAAAGCAAAAGAGAATCCTCTTATAACCTCACCACCAAAAATAAATATAGCCAATAACACTAAAAATATAGTTAATGAAGTTAAGATAGTTCTACTTAAAGTGGAATTAAGAGCAGAGTTAATCACTCTTTTTCTTTCTTCACCAACTAAAACAACTTTATTATTTAAACTTAAGTACTCTCTAATACGGTCAAATACCACTACAGTATCGGTCATTGAATAACCCATTACAGTTAAGATTGCAGCGATAAAATGTTGATCAATCTCAAGTGAGAATGGTAATACACCGTTAAATATAGCATAAAAAGAAAGTACAATTAATACGTCATGCACCAATGCAGCTACAGCCCCCAAACCAAATTGCCATCTTTGGAAGCGAATAAAGATGTAAATAAACATGAGGATGCATGAAATTAACATTGCCCACACGGAGGATTGCTTAATGTCATCTGAAATATTTTCACCTACTTTTTGTGAACTCATAATTTTATGAGCAGGTACGTTATTAATTTTGCTTAACCCTTCTTCAAGTTTATTTTCAACAACTTCATCGGCATCATCAGCAGTGCTTTCAATATTGTATGCAGTTGTAATTTTAAGTTGATTGCTTTTTCCAAAAGTTTTAACCTCAGGTGCAGAGCCAAAACTATCAGCTAATGCATCACGAACTTCAGTGGTGGTCATATCTTTTTCGAAACGAACAATATAACTTCTACCACCTTTAAAATCAACACCAAAATTTAAACCACTTTTAATGAAGAAAATAATCCCAATAACTATGATGGTGGCAGAAAACATATAATATTTCTTTCTATTTCCAACAAAATTAATGTTGATATTTTTGAATGCATTTTCAGTTGATTTGATACTAAAATTAACAACTTTATTTTTCTCCAACATATTATCAAAAATTAATCTAGTGATAAATATAGCTGAGAATAAAGAAGTTAAAATTCCAATAATTAAGGTGGTAGCAAAACCTTGTATTGGTCCATTTCCGAATACGTATAATATAATACCTAAAATTAAAGTGGTAACGTTAGAATCTACGATTGAAGACATTGCATTTTTGTACCCTTCTTTTACAGCACTCTTGATTGACATTCCAGCATGTAATTCTTCTCTGACACGTTCAAAAATTAAAATGTTTGCATCTACCGATAAACCTATGGTTAGTACAATACCTGCTATACCTGGCAATGTTAATACTGCACCTAATGAAGAAAGCACACCCATTAGGAAAAACACGTTTGCAAATAAAGCAATATCGGCTACCCAGCCTGCTTTGCTATAATAGAATGCCATAAAGGCTAAAACAAACAATAAAGCAATAACGAATGAAAGTAAACCCGCATTTATAGCTTCTTGGCCAAGAGAAGGGCCAACCACATCTTCTTGAACAATTTTGGCTCTTGCAGGCATCTTACCTGCTTTTAAAATGTTGGCTAAATCTTTAGCTTCAGTAATATCAAAGTTTCCAGTAATTGAAGAACGACCTCCTCCAATTTCTCCTTGTACTGTTGGGAAGGAATAAACATAATCATCTAAAACAATAGCAATGCTTTTTCCAATATTATCTTTAGTTAACCTTCTCCATGTTTCAGCGCCTTCGGCATTCATGGTCATGCTTACTTCAGCTTTAGAACTATTTTGAGCAAAATCACCACTAGCATCGGTAATCACATTTCCTGCTAAAGGGGCACGACCTTCGCGACTTTTTGCTTTTATAGCAATCAATTGTAAAAATTTACCTTCAGTATCATAAGCTTTTACCGTCCATAACATGCGTAAATCACGAGGAAACATAGATT
The DNA here is from genome assembly GCA_035439485.1 of Bacteroidia bacterium. Classification (GTDB taxonomy): domain Bacteria; phylum Bacteroidota; class Bacteroidia; order UBA4408; family UBA4408; genus CAIKXD01. The sequence continues at coordinate 29,981 of DAORKI010000017.1, read as the reverse complement.
TTACTTGTGGCTTTTTAAGCAAAGACATAATTTTAGCAGTATCCTTCACCGCAGCAATACCAATGGCAGGACCTTCGGCAGGGAAATAACCATCTTTAGTACGATTTAACATAGGTTGTAATAGCTCAAATAATGGGCTTGAGGTTTTCTTGTTCACTGAGTCATTTGCGGCTAATTTATTAGATGAAGAATCTTTTTTAGCAGCAGCTACCAAGGACTCTTCTGCATTTGAAGTATCAGGGCTTACTGGGTTTGCTGCAACAGAGGCACTGTCGGTAGTGGCAGTTGCAGTAGTGTCTTGTTCTTTGTTTAAGCCTAATAAAACTGCTAGTTTTTTATCAGCATCAATCAACTTTGATGCTATTTCTTTGTTATCATAAGTTTCCCAGAACTCAAGATTTGCGGTTCCTTGTAACAACTTGCGCACACGTTCTTTGTCTTTAACGCCTGGAAGTTCAATTAAAATTCTACCTGAAATATCTAGTTTTTGAATATTGGGTTGAGTAACGCCAAATTTATCAATACGCGTTCTTAAAATATTGAATGAACGGTCAACAGCATCCTCAGCTTCTTTTCTGATAACTTTAATAACCTGATCGTTTGTACTTTCGAATTTAACTTTGTCTTTTAGCTCTAAAGTGCTAAATATTGGGGCCAACTTAGCGTTAGGGTCTGCCTTTTTATATTCGTCATAAAATAAAGAAACAAAATCTTTTTGACTGTTGGTTTGTGCCTTAAGTGCATTGTTGATTGCGCGATTAAAAGTACTGTCGGTGCTAAAATTACTCATGGAACGAACTATGTCAACCACAGAAACCTCCAAGATTACATTCATACCACCACGCAAGTCTAGTCCAAGATTAAGTTCTTTTTCTTTACATTCGCGGTAAGTGTAATTTTTTAGCAAAATATTATACACTGGGACAGATGAAATTGAATCGATGTAGCGCTTATTGTAAGCCTCGAACAATGAATCTTTGTTTATTCCTTCGGTTTTGTTTTTAGCTACTCTTTCAGTGGCATATTCATTGGCATTACCTTCAATATTGTTGGTAATAAGTGTGAACGACAACTGAAAAATACATACAATCGCTAGTGCAATTGCAAAAAATCTAATGGCTCCTTTATTCTGCATAATTATTTGTTATTTTCTATCATTTACTGGCTTTCCACGAGGGAAAAATCTATTTTTTATCTTAAATTTAATTTTTTAAAGCCCGCAAATATAGAATAACAATTAAATTTTACCAAATTGAATATTAACCTGTTAAAAAAAATATTCAACTTTTTAAAAGTTTTGGTTAAAAAAGAGCAAATTATGCTCTAAAATGTCGTTTTTGGGTTAATTTAAAGAAGAAATTGAGTGAATTTTGGAGAAAAAGTAAAATAATAAATTTACTGGTTAACCAAATGTTTAGATAAATCTGAAAAATTTGGATTTTCGGAATTCACTAACTTCAGCAAATCTTTGGTTTCAATTTTCGAAATAAGATTTAAGTAGGTTTCACCTTCTATATCCAGCATAAATGTTTTGAACACCACCAGTTTATTGAAATTTTTGCCTGCATATTTTGCTTTAACAATTTCATTGAGCTTGGTTTGAATTTCTATTTCACTTAAGCCTCCAGTGACGATGAATTTTTCGTGAGTGGAATTAGTAAAAATACAAACATGGTACATATTTAATAGCTTGGATATTGCTGCAAAATAAGTATAAAGATATTAAAAAACAATTAAGTTAAGGTTAATATATTTAAAGATGTGATTAATACCATATTTTAATAGAGTAATAATCTAAAATTAAAGCCAATATAAAAGCAACTACCTTTTTTAGGCTATTATTTAAAATAATAAACGAATTGTGATAATCTATAAAAATGCTTTATTTATCATTGTGCTTTAATTTGTTTACTAAGGTTTTGATTTTATGCTTCAACAATACAAAAGTTTATATGAAAAACATCGTATAACATATCAACAATTAAAAAAAGAACATACACTTATAGCCATACTTAGGTTAATAGTAATGAGCTTTTGTATTTATATGTTTTGGCAATTTGCAAATCATTTTGAATTCAGTTATTTGATAATGGGATTGCTGCTGCTAGTTGTTTTTTTAGTGATATTAAAATTTCATCAAAGGAAAAGATATGAGAGAAACTTGGCGCAAAAATTAGTAGAAATTAATGAGCAAGAAATTGATTATTTGGAGCATGGAAAGTTGACCTTTGATGATGGCGAAACATATTTGTACCATGAGCATATATATCTTTATGATTTGGATATATTTGGAGTAAATTCACTATTCCATCATTTAAATCGTACATCTACAGCCATTGGAAAAAGCACATTAGCCAAAAAATTGTCTTCAAAGCTTGCGTATGAGGAAATAAATATACATCAAAAAGGGATTCAAGAATTGGCAGTAAAAGTTGAATTTCGTCAATTATTTTCAGCCATGGCAAAAATGGCAAATTTAAATCAACAAGGATTAAATCAACTTACCAATTGGTCATTAGTAACTGTTAAAATTCCATCTATTTGGATGAGAGTATTCAGTGTTTTGATGCCTATACTATTTTTTGTAATGGTTGTTTTATCCTTTTCTACACATCAAGTTTTATACACTTATTTGGCTAATACATGCTTTTTACTCAACTTAAGTGCCTTTGCCATTTACATAAAAAGAATAAAAAATGAATTGATTGAAGCTGATAAAATTTATGAGAGCGTTCAACTATATGCTCAAATTTTGGAGTTGATTCAACATGAAAATTTCACATCTGATTATTTGATTCAATTAAAAAGCGAATTAGTTGAAGATAAAAATTTAGCTGCAGAAAAGTTAAAAGAGTTATCGAAGTTATTTAATCAGTTAGGCAGTATAGAAAATCCTATTGGTGCGGTGTTATTTAATGGAGCAATGATGTATCATTTTAGTGTGTATCAAAAATTATTAGCGTGGAAAAAAAATAATGGAAATAAAATTCAAAAATATCTTCAGATTATTGGTGAATTTGATGCATTAAACTCATTAGCCAATTTTAGTTTCAACAATCAAAATTTTGTGTTTCCAAAGCTAAACGAAGACCATAAAATTGAGTTCATTAACTGCGGTCATCCATTAATTCACTCTAGTAAAAGAATCTATAATGATGTAAAATTTGCATCTGGAAATTTTATGATTTTGACTGGTTCAAATATGTCGGGAAAGAGTACTTTTTTGAGAACCTTAGGCATCAATATGGTGCTCACAAACGCAGGAGCTCCAGTATGTGCATCCATGGCAAATGTTCATCCATTGCCGATTATAGTTTCGATGCGTATGAATGATTCATTGAGTGATGGAGAATCGTATTTTTTTGCAGAAGTAAAACGATTAAAGCAAATCATGGATAAACTTGATGAAAACCTTTGTTTTGTTTTACTTGATGAAATTTTAAAGGGTACAAATTCAGATGATAAACGGCAAGGAACGATTAAAGTTATTGAAAAAATGGTACAAAAAAATGCCATTGGAGCAATAGCAACTCACGACTTGGAGGTTTGTAATATTACCCAATCTTACCCAAATAATTTATCAAATAATTGTTTTGAAGTAGAAATTGTAAATAATGAATTGGTGTTTGATTACAAATTAAGAACTGGAATTTGTAAAAATAAAAGTGCTACTTTTTTGATGAATAAAATGGGAATTATTTGATTGGCCTTTAAATTAAATTACCTTAAATCAAAGTTCTGGGACGTTGAAAATAAAGCCTACACCAAAAACGTTTTCAATAGAAATGCGTTCGTCTTTATTCAAGTATTTTCTGATTTTAGTAATAAATACATCTAAACTTCTTCCAAAAAAATAATCATTTTCTCCCCAAATTTCGGTCAATAGGTCTTGACGCTTGATTATTACATTACGATGGTTTGCCAAATAAAACAATATTTCACATTCCTTTTCTGTGATCCGTTTAGTATCGTGATTGATGGTTAAAGATTGATTTTTATAATTGAATTTATAATTTCCTAGAGCAATAGTATCAGTGGTTGCATTAATTAAGATTTCACGCTGTCTTCTTCTGATCGCCTTGATCTTCCAAATCAATTCTTCTTCATCAAATGGTTTTGTTATGTAATCATCGGCTTTAAGATTGTATCCTTTTAATTTATCTTCTTTCAATGATTTTGCAGTAAGAAAAACAATAGGTATTTTAGAATTGATAGCCTTAATTGCTTGTGCTAAATTAAATCCATTTAACTTTGGCATCATTACATCTAACAGACACAAATCGAAATTATTCAAGCGAAAAGCTTGCAAAGCAATTTCTCCATCCTTGCATAGCTCTACTTCAAATCCTTCCAAACAAAGGCATTCCTTTAACAAGTATCCTAAATTGGGATCATCTTCGGCAAGTAATATTTTAAAAGTGAACTCAGACATAAGGTAAGTTGAAAATAAATGTTGCGCCTTTTTCAGTAGTATTTTCCAGTTTAATTTCACCGTGATGTAAATCCACTACCTTTTTAATATAAGCTAAACCAAGGCCAAAACCTTTTACATTATGAATATCATTTGTTGGTATTCGAAAATACTTTTCAAAAACTTTGTCATGAAATTCCTTTGGTATTCCATTTCCATTATCACTTAAGGTAATTATTAGTTGATGATTTTTGTTAGAGGTTTTTATCGTAATAATTGCATTTGAATTGGCGTATTTAATTGCATTATCAATAAGATTGCAAATAACACTAATGAGTTGATCTTTATTGCCCATAACATTCACATGAGATGCATTCAGAAACAATTCAATTTTGGTATTATTGTGTTCAATTTGCATCTGCATTTGTTTAATTGCCCATTGAATTATTTGATGAAAGTCAAAGCGTTGAATATGGATGAGTTCCTCCTCTCTTTCCAAGGCATTCAAATTTAAAACTGAGTCAATTTGTTGATTCAACTTTTCATTTTCATCTAAAATAATATTTGTATAATAAGGTACTTTGTCTTCATTTTTATTTAAAACTTGCTTTGCTATCATTTTAGCCGCTAAAGAAATATTCGATAATGGAGTTTTAAATTCGTGCGACATGTTATTGATAAAGTCGGTAGTTTGAGCAGCAATTTTCTTTTCTTTGATTAGGGATAAATTTGTTTTCCAAAAAATGATAATCATTGTAATAATTAAAATAACTGATACAATAAAAGGAGATCCCATTTCAGCAATTACAAACTCTGTTTTTTCCGGAAAAATCAATTTAATTTCTACTCCCTTTTTTGAAGATATTTCCTCTAATGGCATCATATAAGTTGACTTTACCAAACTACTTTCTTTTAATGATGTAAAAGTATTTTGTTTACTTATATTAAATTTATAAGCTATCTGAATATGATAAATTTGCATAAAATGATGCAATAATGAATCAATTTTTTTCAAATCACCTTTTGCAAGCTTTGATGTTACTTCCGAAGAGTCATTATTATCAATACACTCGCCAATACTCATGCATGCCTCTTTATCGGAACCAAGTGCTTCAATGGTTCTTGATAAAACCATGTTGGCTTTTTCATTAAATAGAACTTCCTTGACTTTAGCAGCTTGTAAAATCCAAAATACCTGAATTGCCAATAAAATTAGCAAGGCAATTGTAGAGAAAAGTACAAACAAACTTCCTTTATTAATTTTCATTACTTTGCCAAAAATAAGCCTTTTTTACATTGAAAAAAGCCCATTAACAAGTCGTTAACAAATCACTAACAAGGCAATAACAAAAATTGATTGGGCCATCATTTAAATTTGCAACATCAAAATTTAAATATGCAAAAACTATTGCTCTTTATTATGTGTCTAGTGCTTTTTGATTCGTGTTCTACTCCGAAAAGAACTACTCATACTATTTCATCAAATAAGGATGAAAAAGTTTCAAAACCAAGCAGTGGCATTTATGAACCAGACTCTCTGGCGCTTAATGCAGTTAAATTAAGATATACAGACATCAACTTAAAAAAATTGCAAGAAGGTTACATAATTTACGCCTATGGACCTTGTATTAATTGTCACAATGCTAAAAACATCTATCAATTCGATGAAAAACAATGGAGCAAAATTATTGATGAAATGGCAGTAGCAGCGCAGATATCAGAATCACAGAAAGATGCTGTTTTTAAATATGTTCTATCAATTAAACTATCACTAAACCAATAAAAAAAAATGAAAAAAATAATATTCTTAAACTTGATTATTTCATTAATAAGCAATGTATACGCACAAAATAGGAAGTTTGTATTTAGCGAAAGTCCAATTCCAACATTTAACATAGATAAAACTAATGAGGCTAATTTGCTTAAAGACATTTGCCCACAACTATGGAATAAAATTGGAATATCCCGTAAATTAAGATACCAACTAGATAGTTTGAAGAAAGCTGAATTTCCTTTGGGATATTATGCCAATGCTCCTATGAGCTATGATATGCTTATCGATTATAATTCAGTAGAAATATCAGACACAGTAAATGGTAAAAATATAATTGCCACTAGCAATTCTGACATGCTTAGTCCAGAGCAAAAAAAACTGCTTTTAAATGCTGTTTTAGGTTCAACCTTAAGAATAGTTATAAAGTTCAAATTAAAAAATCAATATGCTGTTACAAATAATGAAAATATTTATGAAGGCTTTTTATTTTTAAATATACTACCGTCAGTTGAAGCCATATTTCCAGGTGGAATGGCTCAATTTGAAAATTATATTAATACCAATATTTTTGATAAATGCAAAAGCAATAAAGAATATGCACAGCTTAGTTTTATGAAAATAAAATTTACTGTAGATAAAAATGGTTCTATTACAGGAAGCAAGATTCTTGAAGGTTATAAAAATGAACAATTAAATCGTAGGGTATTAGATGCCATTAATAAAATGCCCAAATGGAAGCCTGCAATGAGTAGTAAAAGAATCAACCTGCCACAAAGTTTTGAATTTTATTTTGGAGGAAATGGCTGTTGATTTTCGAAATTTTTTAGCCTACATTTTTAAAATAACTTTATTTGTAAAAATAATTTGTGTAAACATCAATTTTACACGAGTACTTACAATTGTGGTGAAATTGGGAATTTATACCTAAAGCACTTTCAATTTAGTCCAATTGCGGCATAGCTTAATTGTACAAAATTCATGTAGTATCGGCATTTACTATAGCATATTTGGATGTTTTAGTATTCGACCAATAAAATTATGATTATAACATTTTAGCTTTCCCAAGTCAACTATTTAGTTAAATTCGCAACTCAAAACAGAAAAAATGCGAAAATTAAATTTATTAAGTCAACCAATGTATGTTGGATTAGTATCGCTTAGCCTATTGACTATAGCATGCAATTCAAACAAAGAAGAAAAAAACATGTCAAAAGAGAACAGTGAAGTCAATCCGTTAACCCAAAAATGGGATGCGCGCTATAACGGCATTCCTCCGTTTGATAAGGTTAAATTAGAACATTTCATTCCAGCCGAAGAACAAGCAATTGCAGAGCAAAGAGAAGAAATTCGCAAAATAATCACCAATCAGGAAGCTCCAAGTTTTGCTAACACATTAGAAGCTTTAGAAAAAACCGGTCAAACTCGAAAAAGAGTTGAAGCAGTTTACTATGTGTGGCAATCAAGCATGGGCTCAGCGGCCTTGGATTCCATACAAGAAATTTTAGAGCCTAGAATTGCAGGATTTAATGATTCAATTAATCAAAACGCAGATTTATTTAAACGCATTGAAACAGTTTACAATTCAGCTGAAAAGGCCAAATTAACACCTGAGCAACAACGTTTGTGTTATAAATATTATACCAATTTTGTATTGGCTGGTGCAAAATTAGATGTAAAGGAAAAAGCACGCGTAGCAGAAATAAATCAAAAGTTAGCTGCCTTATTTACAAAATTTAATCAACATCAATTAGCAGATGAAGGAGATAAATATATTGAGGTAACTGATAAAAAAGAGTTAGATGGCCTCGCGGATGATTTCATAGCCTCTATGGCTGCGGCAGCTGAGAAGAAAGGTAAAAGTGGAAGTTGGATTATTTCGAACACAAGATCTAGTATTGAACCATTTTTAACTACAGCAAATAATCGTGAGCTGCGTGAAAAGGCGTTCAAAATGTTTATCAGCAGAGGTGATAACGGAGATGCCAATGATAACAATGCAATTATTCCTGAAATTTTACAACTAAGAGCTGAACGTGCAAAGCTTTTAGGATATCCAACGCATGCTCACTGGCGCTTATCTGATAAAATGGCAAAAACTCCTGAAAATGCGATGAAATTGTTAGAAGCTGTGTGGGCGCCTGCTGTTGAGAGAGTGCATGAAGAAGTTAAAGATATGCAGGCCTTAGCCGATAAGGAAGGGGCAAAAATTACGATTGAGCCATGGGATTATCGCTATTATGCTGAAAAGGTTAGAAAGGCAAAATATGATATAGATGAAAATGAGGTAAAGCAATACTTGCAATTAGAAAAAATGAGAGAGGCTATATTTTATGTTGCTGGAGAACTATTTGATTTAGGTTTTGAACAAATTAATGACGTTCCAGTATTTCACCCTGACTGCCGTGTATATAAAGTGTTAAATAAAACCTCTGGCAAACAAGTAGGTTTGTGGTATTTTGATCCTTATGCACGAGATGGAAAACGTTCAGGTGCTTGGATGACTGCTTACAGAGAACAAGAAAAACTGAATGGCGACATTACTACTATAGTTTCAAATAATTGTAATTTTATAAAAGGTAAAGAAGGCGAACCTGTTTTAATTTCATGGGATGACGCAAGCACTATGTTTCATGAATTTGGACATGCATTACACGGTTTAAATTCTAATGTAACTTATGCTATTTTATCAGGCACCAATACTGTAACTGACTATGTAGAATTTCCTTCCCAGGTTATGGAAAGATGGCTATCAACTCCAGAAGTTTTAAACAAATTTGCCTTGCATTACAAAACAGGAAAGCCTATTCCGCAAGAGTTGATTAACAAAATTAATAATGCTTCTAAATTCAATACTGGTTTCAGTACAGTAGAAGCTCTATCTAGCGCATTGGTTGACATGAAATTACATTTAGCAGGAGATAAAAAAATTGATCCTAAAGCATTTGAGAAAGAAACTTTAGCTGCATTAAAAATGCCAAAAGAAATGGTGATGAGACATCGCATGCCAGCATTTGGTCATATATTTTCAAGTGATGGATATTCAGCAGGATATTATAGCTATTGCTGGAGCGATGTTTTAAGTGCTGACGCATTTGCAGCTTTTACAGAAGCAAAAGGACCATACGACAAAGATGTTGCAAAGCGTTTGTATGACCATATTTTTAGTGTTGGCGGAACTATCGATGAAGCTACCGCTTACCGAAATTTTAGAGGTCATGACCCAAATACCGATGCCTTAATGATGGACAAAGGTTTTAAAGTAAAAGGTAAAAAATAATTGTTAAAATAATTATTTTAAGTTAAAACGTGCCAATTTATAAACGGCACGTTTTTTTTATATCCTTTGTTATACCCCATATTACGCATTAGAAATGCGTAAACGATAAAGAAATTGTAAATCAGATTTTTACAAATCTGATAACATTTTCTAAATCGGGATTAACCCAACTAAATCAAGTAGTTCGATTTTTTAAATCTCCTATTGATTAATTTGGGTTTAACAGAGATATAATATTGATGTGAAATAGGTAATAGCTCAAATTTGCTTCACAACATTCATACTAAACTACTTTGTTATAGGAATTAACCAATGTATGATTTGTAAATTATTGGCATAATTTATAAATCACATTGATATAACAAACGAAAAATATAAATTCATTACCTTTGATAAAAAATAAAATCTATGAAAAAAATAATTACAAGTTGCATTATTTATCTTTTATTACTATCAGGTATTAGTTATGGGCAAAATGCCTATTGTGATTCTATTGCAATTGATAGTGTTTATATTGATAATAATATGCTGCATTTAACTGTATATAATAGTAGTCAGCACTTTATTGTTTATCCCTATTTTACAGTTGATTTAAATTCTAATAGTTATATTACTTTAACTGATAGTTTTACTGTACTTAGTTTTTTGAGCATAGCAGGTGATGCCAATAACGGTTTCAGCTCAGCAGGTTATTCAGGCACAATTACAGCTTCAAATTTGGTTCCTTTGAATAGTTTTTTTTCAGGAACATTAACCATTACTGACCCAAATGATTCCACCTTCAATTGTAGTTATCCTTTCAGCTTTTTATACGGCAGTATGACAACATCATTATTGAATAAAAATTTAAGTCCAATTCAAATTTATCCAAATCCATCAGCAAATTCAATTAAAATTTATTCTACTGAACTTGAAGTGAATCAACAATTTGAGATTATAAATCAATTTGGAGTCGAAGTGTTATCAGGTAAGATACAAAGCGATATAGAACCAATTGATATGAGTGAACTTGCTGCTGGGATATATTATTTAAGAATAGATTATCCTTCAAATTTTAGTTATAAAATAATTAAATTGTAGCTTAGTTGATTATTAATATAAACTTTATAATTTTCCCATTTTTTAATTAGCCAATGGGCATAAATTGTACTCAGTTTTCATATTCATCGTTTTATAATTTTAACCCTTGTTAGATTTAAAAAACACATATTCAAATTTACTGCAATTCATTTATGAAATTAGAGTTTGGGAGGAATTTGACCATGATAAATTCAATGCAAGGTTTCAATTACATTGGATTAATAAAACTGAAAAAATAACAGAAGAATTATCATTATTTACTAATGAAGTTTTTGAGCATGCATTTTTTGTAAATGTATTAACTGAGCATGGAATAAACAGTAACAATGGTTTTTTTTCAGAAATAGTTTCAAAGCTTAAACATAAAATTTTACCAATAGAGATAGAAGATAATGAGTTGATTAACTACATCAATTTTATATTTGATTCATCCTCTGATTATATATGGTTAAATAAAATTGACAATGAAAATTGGAAATTGATTTTTGTAGAAATATCAAAACATGTCCGTGATAGTAATAAAAAAGTAAATATACAAATATGCAATTCGCTCACTATACTTTCAAATAGATTAACTACCTTAGGAATTGATCGGAGTTTATCGGAGAAATTTCCAAGCATTGATGATTTAGGCTCTCCTTTTTTTAATTTGGGTGTGCAATTAGAAATGGCTATAAAAATATCCACTTCATTGGAAAATAAAGAATTTGATGTGGCACTTTCGAATGAAATTTTTTTCAGTATAAATCAAATAGAAGATCTATTTATTAATATACAAAACGACATAAAAGAAACGGGTACAAGTTTAAATTTGATATATTTGCTTAGGCGTGCCCAACAACATATTGAAAGGATAAAACTATTGGTAAATATTCTTTTGGAACAAGAAAATGATACCTATATAAAAAATATTTCAACCTTAATTAAACAGCTGGTAGAATCTGAAAAGTTAAAAAATGACATAGTTCAATTTTTTAAATCGAATACACAATTACTGGCTTTTCGCATTGTAAGTCACACTTCAAAAAAAGGTGAAAATTATATTGGCTTTTCGAAACTTGAAAATAAGGCGCTCTTTAAATCAGCTATGGGAGGTGGTTTAGTTGTAGTTTTATTAGTTTACATTAAACATCTCATTCATCAACTACATTTAAGTTTGTTTATTGAAGGCTTACTTTTTGGTTTAAATTATGGGATTGGTTTTGTATTTATGCATCTTTTACATTTTACTTTAGCTACTAAACAGCCTGCCATGACGGCCTCCTTTATAGCTGAAAGCCTTGCGCAAAACAGTGTCAATAAAAACCAAAGTTTTTTAGTTTTTAAGCAAATAATAAATAGCCAAATGATTTCGTTAATTGGTAATTTGGTTGTTGTTATACCGCTTTGTTTTGCGAGTTCGTTTTTTGTATATTACTTTTGGAATATCCATATTTTTAATGAAAAAGAAACATTGGGAGCCTTTTATAACAATCACTTATTTTATAGTTTAGCATTGGTTTATGCTTGTTTCACTGGTTTATTTTTATCTATTTCGGGAATGCTTACAGGTTATATTGATAATAAAGTTGTATTTTCAAAGATTGCGAAAAGAATCGAGAAACACCCCAGATTAGTCCCTTTGTATGGAATTGAGAAAAGAAAACAAATTGCTGATTTTTTTGAAAAAAATTTAGGCGCAATTGTAGGGAATCTTTTTCTTGGATTTTGCTTAGGTATGGCTGGTAACTTGGGAGAATTTATTGGAATACCATTTGACATTAGGCATATTACCATATCGGCTGGTAATTATAGTATTGCTTTATCAAATATGTATGTTAAAAATTTGGCACTTATTTTGACATCATTTGTAACTGTTATTTTGATTGGATTAATTAATATTATGGTAAGTTTTATGGTTTCATTTATACTGGCTTGCAGCTCAAGAGGGTTGTCATGGAATCAATCAATTAGAATATTATTCAATCGGTGAATTTAAACCAGTGTATGAAATCAAAATTTGAAAATGTAAATGTGTATGGCTCAACATTTGGTGCTTTAAAACGAAGAGCTGCAGTAACAATACCTGGTGTTGGCATTTTTGTTCATCCCATTGACATTAACAATACAGACTTATTACGTCATGAATTTGGTCATTTTTTGCAATTCAAGGAATTAGGTTTCATAAAATTTATTTTTAAGATTGCCTTAAAAAGTTTGATTAGTGCATCCAAAGCCAATCAAAATAAGGATTATAAACACATGAGCTGCGAAACCGAATGGTTGGCCAACAAAATATCTTACGAATATTTTAATGCACCTAAGGATTGGAATTTTAATGATTATCCAATTAGTCCGAATTAATGAAATAAATTTAGGCTAAAATAAAAAAAGATTGTATTGTTGCTATAGGCCTATTTTACCCATTGTTGTTTAGAAATCATTAAGGCTTCTTGTACAGTAATTCGGTTGCCATTATTGTAAGCAGTTACAAATGGACCAGGTAAATTAAATGGAGCTAATTCTTCTCTTTTATTTCTAGCTTCCACATATTGTCCATATCCACCAACGGTAAACTTAAACCAACCTTCATGCATTTCTTGCACAACTTCTTCGGTAAGTTTATAATTATTTTTTACAAAAGTGGCATCCACTGTGCGATGTGTTGCACAAACTTGAACCTTAAAAACCAAACCTGCTACTGGGGTTGAAGTTGTAGGGGAAGCTGTTGAGGCGTTATTATTAGTTGATGCCGAAGTACTTTTGCTTTCAGATGAATTTTCCTTAGCAATTGCATTCGTATTTTGCTCGGATTTTGCAGCTACATTTGTTTCTAGCTCATTTTTGGGAACATCTGCTTCTTTGGTTTTTTCATGCATTGCTTCAATTTCCTTTTGCGCAGTTGTTTGCTGTTCTGGTGATGAAATTCTTTCGTTTGAATTACTTACAGCAACCGCTTTATTTTGTTCAGTTTCATTAGCCTTGTTCTCATTTACAGCCATTTGTGCTGCTGCATTAGCAGGCATCGGAACATTTGAAACTGTAACTCCTTTTTCAAAGTCAACGGTTATAGAATTAAAGTTGCAGCGCAGACTTTTTTCTCCTTCAAGGTATGAAAAATCGCCTTCAACCGTGCATCTATTCAACCATCCTGCTTCTTTATTACGAACCAATTTATAGCTCACAGTTACATTTTGTCCTGCAGGCAAATCAGTCCAAACATACTTAACTTTGCCATCAACAAAAGAAAAAACTCCACCACCATTGTCAATATTTATTGCAGTAACTCCTTCGCAAATTGGCTCTTCAATTTTAGCAAAGCCACTTACTTTTCCTTTAATTACACGTATATCTACTTTAGCCTCTGATTTGCTTAGCATTTCAGAAACCTGTGTACAAGCTACGCCAGCTTCACGTAACATTTTATCAATATTATCAGTTAATGCTCTATGCAAAGTGGTATCGGCTACCTTTACAAGTTCTTTTTCATTTTCATCGAGTTGTTTTGGTGCTCCTTTTTCAATTGAAATTTTAGATGATGCTGAGGTAATTTCGTAACGCGTATTATTTTCAAGATAGGCAAATCTGCTGCTAAGTGCATATTCATTTATACTTGTTTCATGATCAACCAATATTCTTAGTTTAATAGTAAATTGGTCCAAATCAGATATCTTATACCACACAATTTTTACTAAATTATTTTCATCTTGCGTTAACACTCCTCCTTTAATATCAGAGCCAACGGCCACCATACCCTTAGGTAATTGTTGTTCAAACTTAGCAAAACTGTTTACTGTTGTAGGTTTAGAAATAACAATTTCCTCCATAAATTCAGTACCTGTTAAGGCTGAATTAGGAATATATTGTGTTATGGTTGTTTTACTATCTCCAGATAATCCTCTAATGCCAGCTAAAAGGGCAACATTCAATAAAATAAAGATGTATCTTAGCATGCTACTTTGTATTTATTTTTTTATATTAACTCTTGAAAGCTTACCAACCGTTTACTTATATTGGCAAGTACAGTTTTCATCATCAAAACTAACTTATAATTATAGGCCTCAGTTAAATAGCCTATGCTAATTTTAAACATCAAAGTGTTAATATTCACAATCGGCCGAAGAGTGCATTTTTAAAGGAATGTAACCATGGTGTAGGCACAAAAATCATTTACAGCATAATTCTAAAAGAACCATTTTGTAGCTCCTGCTTAAAAATTAATTATAAAAATGTGCTTATCAAATTGGATTTTATGTTGCATTGATTGATTGGACTATAACAGCTTTGTTCTTAAAATTTTGAAAGAATCAATTGAAGGTATTTTATTTCTGGTCAAAAATATTATTCATTAAAAAAACTTGATTTTTATTTATGTTTGTGCAAACTAATCATGCTAATCCAATTGAAATATATTTATATTTTAGTCTTTATTTGTTGCTTTTTAAAAAGCCAGGCTCAAATTGAATATATAGGTCGACCATCGATTGATTATGTTAACTCTCATCATAAAGTTTGGGATATAAAAGGAGTTTATTTTACAGGTAGGTATGGGGTTAGTAGTTCATATATAAAATATAAAAAAATAGGATTAGAAAAAAAATGGTTTTATGGAATTGGCCTGCATGGTACGCTTTCGTTTGTTTCACAAAAATTATATACAACAGCTCCAACTGATGTAATAAAAAATAGTAAAAATTGGTTTGCATTTACTTTTTCTAATATTGATGAAAAAGTGGACACTTTGGTGATAAATCAGAGTTTTAATTTGTTTGGCAATTTTTATTTTGCTTTGCAATATCGCTTTAGTAATAAAAGTGAATTAGGGGTTCAAATTGATTTGGCAGGAGCCTCATTTGGGTTGCCAGTTAATGCCACCTTAGTTTCAACTGAATTTCCAGGTAATTCGCTGGCACAAAGAGCACTACCTACTCTATTTAACTACACTATTATTAGTAGTAACAATAGAGGAAGTTTATTATATTCATTGAATTACAGATACTGGTTTAGTGATAGGTTAGGATGCAATGCGAGCATAAACTACCTTTATACGGAATATAAATGTTTAGATAAAATATTGTTCGATAATAGCAGATTTAGAAATAAAAGCTTTTGTTTTATGATTGGAGTTTCCTACGCCCCATTTCACAAAAAATATAAAGATTAAAAGGGATAATTAATCCCAATATTTGGTCTTACATCCTTTAATTTTGCAGTTTTTATATACAATTTATCAGCACCAATCATACTTGGATCTTGCACAGGAACAGCCAAATCTAAGCGAATAATAAAAAAGCTAAAATCATAACGTAGCCCAACTCCTGCGCCATAGGCAAATTGTTTATAAAACTTACTAAACTTAAATTGCCCCCCATTTCTGTTTGTAACAGAATCGGGTTTAATCATCCAAATATTTCCAAAATCGACAAATAATGCTGCATTTAGCGCTTTAAAAATATTGTAACGATATTCAATATTTCCCATTACCTTAATGTCGCCAATTTGTTCAAAGGAATTTTCATCGTCTCGAGGAAAAGTTCCAGGACCTAAAGTTCGCGCTACCCAAGCTCGAATGTCAGTAGTACCACCAGCAAAAAAACTCCTCACAAAAGGCATAGCTTGAGAATTTCCATAAGGTACACCAGTTCCAACTACACCCCTAAGGACTAATTTACGCTTTAAACCAAAATCAAAATATTTTCTGAGGTCCAATTCTGTTCTTATAAATTGAGAATATGCCAAATTAAATACCCTGTATGCGTAAATTGAGTCATTGTTATCATTTACAAACGAAGTCTTTTCTTTGCCAAGTAATTTGTAATATGCGGTAATAAAATTACCACTTGGCTCAAAACTAAATCTCAAATAAGTATGATTTCTTCTGGCCTTTAATTCTTGATTACTATAAATTAAACTGCTTTTTAAGCCAACTGATGAAATTAATAAGTTATAGTAACTTTGTTTAATCAAAATGTCGTTGATTCTATCTAAACTAGCCTGAAAGGCCGCACTCTTATTTATCCACAAATAATTTACATCAATTGGTGTCCAAAATAATTGCACAAAATTATTCAACTTAACATTTACACTATAAGCAGTTGTAACAACTATTCTGCTATAATCAGGACGTTGCTGGTAATTAGTAGATGCGCTAAAAGTGCTGCGAGGAGATGTGCTCTTGGGTAAAAACGGAAATATTGAACGAGGTGTTGTTAACGAAAACTCTGGACCAATTTCTACCGTATTGAAGGTTTTAATTGGAATTACATTATCAGCTTGAGCATTAACATCAACTGCCAACTGCTGTACCTCCAATCCACCACGTAATTTAATTTCAAATATTTCGGCACCTTTAAAAACATTTCTATTTTGGTATACCACTGATCCAGATATTCCCAAATTTCCAGAGCTATTAGTGCCCTCAGCAGCAACTGAATATGTTTGTTTTTTTCGTGGAATTAATTTCACATAAGCGTTCAAATATCCCTTATGCATATCTTCACGTGTAAAAACAAATTCGAGGTTACTGGTTTTAAATGTTCTTAAACTGTTAAATCTTTTATAGGTATTGTCAATATCCGATTGTGAAAATAACTTATTTGGAGCAAATAAAATTGGCTTTAAAATAGTTGATGTTTTAAACTTAAGTTCATTATTATAACAAAAAAATATGTTATCACCAATTTTTAAAGTATCATTAAATACTTGCAATTCTTTTTGTAATGTGTATTCTGGATATATGTAAATATTTTCAATTACAAATGTTTTGTGAGCTTCCACAAATGTGGTATCTGAAATAATAGGCTCTGCAAAATACCTGTCAGTAACAGTTAATTCAATATTTACTTTATTTGATTTTAACGCGCTATCACCTTCAAAATAAATGTATTCATTCACAAATTGGTAATATCCATTGTTTCTTAAATTATTAGTAATTCTTTGTCTTTCAGCTTGAAGGTTACCCTCAGTGTAAATTTGCCCTGATTTAACAATACTTAAAGCTGTATCACCTAAAATGATTGGCTTGAGTAAGGTATCATATATATCATAGGTTATTTTGTTTATTAAATATGGTTTTCCGGCTACAATTTTATAATTTACAGTTGCCTTTTTATTTCTGTATATAGTGGTATCTTTAACTTGTGCTTTAAAGTAACCATTTTTGTTCAAATAAAGTTGAAGTTGTGCTGAACTTCGTTTGGTGAGCATGGTGTCCAATAGCAATGGAGGTTCACCTACTGTATTTTCGAGCCATCTTCTGAATCTTTTACTTGTATCCTTATGAGCAAAATTATAAACTCCTAAATGGAATCTAATGAGTCCTAAAATTTTCCTGTTGGGCTTTTGCTTAACAATAGCAAGCATTTCATCTTTATCTAAATTTAAGTTTTTTGTTTTTATGGCCATATTATCGAGCAAAAATTGCCCTTCAGGCACATAACGTGTTGGCCTGCATGCCCAAAAAAAAGTGGAGGCAATTATGGATAAAACTATATATAGCTTTTTGCTCAGATATTTAATTTTTAATTAATACTACAAAAATATATTTGCTAAGTTATACAATAATCGTGCTTTAACCTTTTTATTCACAATTTTTGGATGTAGTTTTGCGAGCCTAATATAACTACAATTGAATAAATACTATTTTGCAGCTTTAGGGGCATTTATTATATGGGGCTTTATAAGTTTATTTTTAAAACCTATGCATGTATATCCATCAATGGATATTTTGTTTTACAGAGTTTTTTTTAGTGCAGGATTAATGGCAAGTATATTGTTGCTTGCATTGCCAAATCTTCGAAAAAACAATATTGTCAAATTTAAAAATCTTGATGCCTCCTTAAAAAAAGATACTCTTTTAAAAACTATTTATGGAGGCGTTTTATTGGCTTGTAACTGGTTCTTTTTTATTTATGCCATGAATAATATTAGCATTAAGGCAGCATCGTATGCCTATTTAATATGTCCAATTCTTACCACTGTTTTGGCATATTTTATTTTAAAAGAAAAGTTAAGTAATCAACAATGGTTAGCCGTTTTTATTAGCTTTTTAAGTTGCATAGTACTAGCATTTAATCACTTTGTTGATTTATTGTATAGTTTAATTGTAGCTCTGTCCTATGCATTTTACTTAATTACTCAAAGAAATAACAATCAACTTGATAAATTTTTTATTCTTGCCCTTCAAATGATGTTTGCTGCTATCTTTTTATTTCCCTTTTTTATTGTTTATTCAAGTTCAGCAACTTTTGATAAGCCATTTTATATTCAAGTACTCGTATTGGCAATAGTTTTTACCATTTTGCCTTTATGGCTTAATTTATATGCACTAAAAGGAGTTAATTCTTCCACCATGGGAATTTTACTTTATATTAATCCAATATTAAATTTTATGGTGGCTGTTTTAGTTTACAATGAAACTACGGAATTAATGCAAATACTTGGATATATTACTATATTTTTAAGTATTATACTTTTTAATTGGTCAAGAATAAAATCAATGGTGTACCAAAAAGACTAAATTATTTCATTAAATCAATGGCCATTTGCACCATTAATGCTGGCGCAAATTTAAGCACATCTTCATCAATATTAAAGTTTGAATTATGCACATTAATTTCTGTATTCTTTGCATTATTTCCTGTTCCTAATCTGTAAAAGCAAACTGGTTTTGTTTGGCTAAAATAGGCAAAATCCTCAGCGGTCATTCTATAATCAAGGTCAATTACATTTTCAATTCCTATGATATTTTTGGCACTAGTAATACATGAATTTGTAACTTCTTCATCATTCACTAAGCAAGGATAACCATAAACAATATTTACCTCGCAGTTGCCATTCATTTCTTGGCATATTTCAGTTACAATTTTTTTTATCAATTGGTGACTTTGGTTTCTCCAATTTTCATCTAATGTTCTGAATGTTCCAGCAAGGTTAACCTCATCAGGAATAACATTAGTTGCACCATTGCCAATAATTTTACCAAATGCAATAACAGTTGGAATTTGACGATCATTTTCAGACTTTTCAATCATAAAAAATTGATGCAATTTGGCAATAACTTTACTTGCAATGAGTAGCGGATTAATATATGTTTGTGGCATTGCCGCATGCCCACCTTTACCTTTGATGCATATGTAAAGTTCATCCGTAGATGCCATAAATAAACCTTTTTTAAATCCTATTTTTCCGGAAGGAATTTGTGGAGTAACATGTTGGGCAATTAAATAATTTACTTCAGGATTTTCAAGCACACCGTCCTTAATCAATAAGGATGCACCTCCCGGTAATAGTTCTTCACCGGGTTGAAAAATAAATTTTACATTTCCTTTTACTTTATCTTTAATATGATAAAAAATTTTAGCTACCGTAAGTAAAATTGCAGTATGCACATCATGACCACATGCATGCATTACGCCATCGTTTTGAGATTTATATTCAATTTTATTTGTTTCTTGAATGGGCAAGGCATCTAAATCGGCACGTAAACCAATGACCTTAACATTTGAATTTTGCGGATGCAGCATGGCAATAACACCTGTACCAGCAATTCTTTTAATATCTGTAAAGCCAATTTCTTTTAGTGATTGTTCAACATAATGAGCTGTATTATACTCCTTAAATGAAAGCTCTGGATTTTGATGTAAATACTGTCTGATTTGAACCGTTTGCTCAAAATATTTTTCAGACAAATTTGTGATAAGAGAAGATAGTTCTTGACTCATTTTCCAAAAATCATTTTCAATGAAATCAACAGAAAAATAACACCAAAAACTTTTGTAATGGTCGATTTATCAATACTTAATGCTATTTTGGAACCAAAATAACTTCCTAAAATAAATGTAGTACAAATGACTGCGGCAGTTTTCATATCTACATTACCTTTGTTATAGTAATTCATAACTCCCAAAATACCTATAGGAAATAAAAACATAAACAAGGTTGTGCCTTGTGCAGTATGTTGCTCAAAACCCAAAAAATAAACAAGCATAGGTACAATTACAATACCACCTCCTATACCAACCATGCCACTTAAAAATCCAGCACAAATGCCAATAAAAAGCAAAATAAAAACGTGGTTAAGTGACATTAAAAATCGAGTGCTAATGATAAATAAAAAATTCTTGGCTTAACTTCTCCATCATCAATTCCCCAAGCCCAATCTGCTCTCACAAAGTACCCTAATATTTTACTTCTCATGCCCCAACCATACCCACCAACCAATGGTTCTTGCTCTCTTTGAATGGTTACGGTAATAGGATTTTGTGTAATGGTTTGAATGTTAAATGAGTTATTTTTTGCATAAGGAGACTTACCAGTCCACGCAGTACCAATATCACCAAATGCAATTAGTTGAAAAGTATTAATAAACTCGTTTTTTATTGGTCGGTTAAGCAAATAAGAAAACATAGGCCACCTTATTTCTGAATTAAATACAGCAAAACTGTTTCCATTTCTGATGTTTTGTGAGAAACCACGTAAATTAGAAGCTAATGCCTGATAAGCATAATTCTGGTCTTTAGCTACCGGTACTTCCGGATTAAAAGTAGGGCTCGAACTAAAATTAATCCAATTATCAACACTGCCCAAATAATAAACCAATTTTTGTGTTCCACCACTTGTACTAGCTGCAAATCGATTGGCCCAAACCAAATTTCTGTGTATTTTAGTATAATGCCTATAATCTAAACCAATCACTGTTATATTTTTACTAGTTACATCAATCCTATTAAAATACTCAGCAAAAATTTTGTAACGAGTGCCAAAAAGTACATTTACCCCTTTAGCTCTAGTATTGTCGTAAACAAATTCTAATTTTCCTATACCCCAATATTCAAATACAGCAGGTTTTTGAAGATTATTTATATCGGTTGCTAAAAATGTGCTTTTATCATTTCTACCTGTAATAGATCCTCTAAGCGAAGCTAATTCATTAAAAGGATACTTAACACTATATCTAATTTGATGAGATAATTGCTTTGGTGCCCCAAAAGCATCGGTATTTGGAAAACTTTGCCTATAAAAAAGCCATTGTTTATCAAACCTTCCTGCTCTGTTTTCAGTACTCAAAAATACTTCATTGCTTTTAAGATCGAATCCCAATTTAAAACCACCAACAATTCTATGGTCCTCAAATACATCACTTGCACCAATCTTTATCAATCCATTTACACCTGGATTAAACAACACTGCACTCCCTGTAAACTGCTGGTAACCATTATTTAAAAAAGTATTATCGAATTGAGTTACCAATTGGTCAATAGAGTACGTGCGCAAATAATTTCTTTGCTTGGGGAGCACAAATGGAGTTTCGGTAATCCCATTTCCAATTTTAGCGGCTTCAAAATTTCTTATACTTAAAGTATCTGGCTGTTTCTTTTGAACAGATTTAACAGTATCTCTTTTTTCATTTTCAAATTCAAAATTGTTAATGTCTATTGATCCATTCTTTTGATAATCGGGTTGTAAACGATTGTCTGGAATTTTTATTGATTCCACAATTTTGACCGAGCTTGGAGGAGCAACAGGCTCCTCCTTTTTTTCTTCTGCTTTCTTTTCAGTTGAATTGCTAGTTTTATTAATATCTTTAGCAAGCGATATCTCATCAAAAGGTTTTAACTCCGTAGAAAGTAATTTATATCTACCTTTATATAGAAATATTTCTGAAACTTTATTACTGATTGAATTCACATCCTGCATTAAAATACTTCTTGAATTTAAGCCAATTTGCTTTGATATAGCAAAATATCTATAATGCTCGGTAGTGTCAACAAAACTAACAGCACTATCAAATTTTGCCACAAACCTTTGTGTAACAAAGTCTTTTTCACCTAAATAGGTGATATAATTTTTATTATACGAAAAAGGGGCGCTTTCATCAATTTCAGGCGTGCTGGTTACCCTACGCAGCAATTTGGATTTGTTTTTGTAATCGTATAAAAACAAATCATTTTTCTTACCAAGTTTTTGATACAACGTTTTGCCATCAATTCTAATGGTATCATCAATTCTATTTGAAGCAAAAATTATTTGACGCCCACCATTAATAAATCTGGGATTTAAATCATCATACAAATCTTTAGTAATTTGTTCTGTAAAATTAGAAGTTAAATTATATACAAAAATATCGGTTTGCCCCTTTTGAACAGCACTTAAAACAAGTGTTTTACCATCATCAGCATAACTAAAATCTAATATTTTCTCAAAATTATACAATGGAGGACGCTTTTCAATTTTTTTATTTTCGATATTAAAATAATTCAAATTTACTTCCCCTTTTTTCTCATAAATGTAGGTTAATAGCTTTGAAGATGGATGCCAAGCTATAACTGGATAAGAGTAATCATTAATTCTTTCTAACTTTTTTTCTGCCTTATAAATTCGCCTCAACTTTTTATGCTCCATATCATAAACAAACAATTTCAACTGCCCCATTTCATTAGTCACAAAGGCTGCATACTTGCCGTCAGGGCTAATTTTAAATTGACTGTATTGTCGACTTTTTTTAGTCTTTTTAATTACAGCTTCATGATAAAAAGGAATTGGATCAATAGATGGATTTTCTGCAAACTTCTTATTGTAATAATTCTTCCAATCTTGATCTAAAGTTTTTAGTGTAACCCCAAGCACAAATGAAAAGCCACTTTCAATATTATGACTTATTTTTGTCATGTAAATAATATTAGGAATAACCGCTGTACCATATGATTCAGCAATATATCGCCAAACAGCATGTCCAGCATATTCAGCATCTTTACCTGATAGGCGATTTATATTTTTAAATTTATTATTTGGAATTGCATCTTTTACAATATTCTCAATATGAGCGTTCCAATTACTTGCTATATAGGCAAACAAACCTTTTGTGTACCACTCAGGCAAACTCAATAAGGCTGAATTTTTAATTACTTCTTTCCAATTTCCACCATAGAGCATTTGGTTAAATAACATTTCAGCCAAGCCAGCTCTAATTTGCTTTTCTAATTCAACATGGTTGCCATCGTTATAAATAATGATTTTGGAGCCTGCCAATTTATTACTGCCACCTAAATTAAATGTTGGATCGGTACTTAACCCTATATTGCTTAACCTAAAGTCAGAAAGTTTGTTATACACAACAAATTGAATTCGTGAATCAAGCTGATAATCATAAAACTCTTCTATTTCCTTTAAATTTTTTATTGCTGATTCAGAAACATAAGCGGCAAGTTCTCGTCCATTTTTATAAAAATAGGTGTCGAATTTTTCAAACCTAAAATATTCCCATTTGTAAGGAGCAAACTGAATTCTATTTTTACCAAAATCCATTTGAGTTCCATAATAAAATTGGGCCTTTATTGGCTGGCACAATAATAAAAATAGACCCAAAGCTAAGTATGATAATATTTTGTTCTTCAATTTGTCACGCGTTTAAATAGCTTGCTAAAATAAACATTAAACCTCACAAGTAAATATTTTTATAGTATTTAACAAAAAATTATAATCAATGTTTGCTTATTATTAAGTTATATGTTCAGTTACAACTATTTTATAATTCAAATCATTACACTATTTTTACAGCAATATTAATACACAATGCAAAAAATAAGTAACTATATCAATGGTCAATTAGTAGCGCCTGTTGGGGAAAGCTATTTAGATAATTTTAATCCATCTACAGGTCAATTATATTCATATATTCCAGATTCTGACCATAGAGACGTTGAATTAGCTTATCAAGCTGCTTCAGCAGCCTTTTCTAGTTGGAGTGTGACTTCATCAGAAGATAAGTTTAAAATTATGATGAAAATTTCAACACTTATTGAACAAAATTTAGAAATGTTAGCTCAGGCTGAAAGCATTGATAACGGAAAGCCAATAGGTTTAGCCAGAGTTATGGATATTCCAAGGGCTGCCAGTAATTTTCAATTTTATGCCCAAGCAATCACTCAATTTAGTTCTGAAGCCCACCAAATGGAGCAAAGCTTCTTAAATTATACACTTCGTCAACCAATAGGTGTGGTTGGATGTATTTCTCCTTGGAACTTGCCTTTGTACTTATTTACATGGAAAATTGCGCCAGCCTTAGCTGCTGGAAATTGCGTTGTTGCAAAGCCTTCAGAGGTAACGCCTATGACAGCTTTTTTGTTGAGCAAGATTTGCATTGAGGCTGGACTCCCTCCTGGTGTCTTAAATATTGTTCATGGCAATGGTCCAAAAACAGGAATGAGCATTGTATCACATCCACATATTCATGCTATTTCTTTTACAGGTGGCACTAAAACTGGTGCTGCAATTGCTCAAGTAGCAGCGCCAATGTTTAAAAAGCTTTCACTTGAATTAGGTGGCAAAAATCCAAATATCATTTTTGCCGATTGCGATTTTGATGAAATGATTGCTACCACAGTGCGCTCTTCATTTGCTAATCAAGGTCAAATTTGTTTATGTGGTTCAAGAATTTTTATTGAACGCAGTATCTACGAAAAATTCAAAACAGCATTTGTAGCAAAAGTAGCTAAAATGCAGGTAGGGAACCCTTTGGATGAAAACACAAAAATGGGAGCTATTGTTTCGAAAATGCATTTCGAAAAAGTTTTATCTTATATACAATTAGCTAAAGAAGAAGGTGGTACGGTACTTTGCGGAGGAAAATCAGTGAATATGGATGGAGATTTAAAAGATGGTTGGTACATAAGCCCCACTGTTATTGAAGGATTGGCCTTCGATTGCCGCACCAATCAAGAAGAAATATTTGGTCCTGTAGTTACAATTACGCCATTTGACACCGAAGAAGAAGCATTAAAAATGGCTAACAGTGTTACCTATGGCCTATCGAGCAGCATATGGACACAAGACTTAAAACGCGCCCACCGCATGGCTTCACGAATTCAAGCAGGAATTGTTTGGATTAATTGTTGGTTAGTAAGAGATTTAAGAACACCATTTGGTGGCATCAAAAACTCTGGCGTTGGCCGTGAAGGCGGTTTTGAAGCTTTGAGATTTTTTACCGAGCCAAAAAATGTATGCTTGAAACTATAATTTGAAATTAAAAGGTAAGTTCACTTTCTATTAATTCGTTACCACGCAAAACCTTTACTTTGGTAGTATCTCCTTTTTTGAACATTGATAAAGCTTTCATATAGCTTTGCATGTCTTTTATAGTATGATCACCTAATTTCACAATAACATCGCCCTTAAGCAAACCTGCTTTAAAAGCTGGCTTTCCTTCTGTAACGCCATCAACATGAACCCCTACTCCACTAAACATATAATCTGGCATTATACCTAAGGTAACTTTAAATGCAGGTGTATCGCTTTTTGCACTTCGCGTTTTTAAAAATTTTAATTTCGGTAATTTCTCAATTTCATCAATAGTTTTAATAATAAATTCTAAAACCTCTTTTTCGCCATCTGTATTCACTTTTTCTACATCATCACTTGGTTTATGATAGTCGCTATGTTGACCTGTGAAGAAATGTAGAACTGGAATGTCTTTTAAATAAAATGAAGTTTGATCACTTGGTCCAACACCTGCGCTATCCGTCATAATATTCAAATTGCTTTTTATCCCCTTTATCATATTTACAAACTCAGGAGCCGTACCAACACCATATACCATTAATTTTTTAGATGTAGGCTCTAAGCGGCCAATCATATCCATGTTAATCATCATATTTACATCTGCTAAAGGAATAACAGGCTTTTCGCAATATTGCTTTGAACCAAATAGGCCTAGCTCTTCACCTGAAAAACAGATAAAAAGAAAATTATAACTTTCTTTTTTGTTATTATTTGCATAATACTTGGCTAACTCAATTACACCAGCGGTTCCACTAGCATTATCATCGGCACCATTGTGTATTTTGTCCTTGGGATTAGCGTCTAAAGAATTTCCATCATGTCCTAATCCTAAGTGATCGTAATGTCCTCCAATGACAATAGTATACTTTGCCCCATTATCCAAAAATCCAATTACATTTGTTAATGTTCTTTTTTTGCCCGCTGTATCTACAGTGGCATGCGGATTTGCAGGTTCAATAAAATCATAACTTTGTAAATAACTGCCATTTTCACCTTTTGCTTGTAATTTAATATCTGCAAACTGTTTGGCAATATATTCGGCTGCCTTTTTTTCATCAGCAGTTCCAGTTCCTCTTCCATTTAACTCATCTGAGGCTAAATAAGCAATATGTGCATTTATTTTAGTTGCATCAATTTGCTGTGCATGAATTTGAAAGGATAAAATAAGGGCAATTGAACTGACTTTTATGTGGAATAATTTCATTTTACAAATTTTGAGCACAAATGTAAGGTTTTACAAGAATTATTTTATCGGAATATAAAATTGAAAATTCAAATGTTACTTTTGGAATCTAATTCATAATTATGATAGATATAATAAATGCACAATTAAGTTCAGCTATTGTGCATCATTGCGGCAATCAAACAAACCAAGAAGATCTCATTTTGTCGAAATCATTGCTTGAAATTCAAGATGAAAAAGTATGCGAATTGCTGATTAAATTTTTTCTAAATTCATTTCAAAACGTAGAATTTAATCGCTTTACATTTAGTAATGGCGACCATCAAATGAACATTATTTATCAATATGCTTCCAAAATATTTGAGCTTCAGAGTAACCTACTAGTGCAATCTGTAAATATGGCAAAACTGTTGTATGATGTTTCAACTCATCCTCAAATTAAGGCTGGAGATTTTTTTGTTGCCTATTTTACTGGACTACAGTTGGATGGAACCATATTGGATGCTATTGGAATTTTTAAGTCGGAAAACAGGCAAGAATTTTTAAAAGTAAATAAAAAAGGAAGCCATTTTGAAGTTCAATATATTGATGGCATTAATATCAACAAACTAGACAAAGGCTGCTTAATTTTGAATTGTGAAAAAGACTTAGGTTACAAAGTTTGTGTGGTTGATAACACCAATAGAGCTATTGAAGCACATTACTGGCGAAACGATTTTTTAATGGTTAAGCCAAGTAATGATAGCTACCATGCCACTAAAGATTATCTTGATTTATGCAAGAACTTTGTTACAAAACAAATGCCTAATGACTTTGAAGTGAGTAAAACAGACCAGATAGATTTATTGAACAGAAGTATTCAATATTTTAAAGAACAAGATGAGTTTAATGTAGATGAATTTAGTAGGACTGTAATTCAAGATCCACAAGTAATTGAATCATTTAAAGGTTATAAGAAACAATATGAAAATGAACATGAACTTGAGCTAAATGAAAACTTTGATATTTCAGAGGCTGCTGTAAAAAAACAAAATCGTGTTTTTAAAAGTGTGCTAAAATTAGATAAAAACTTTCATATTTATATACATGGGAAACGCGAATTAATTGAAAAAGGGGTTGACCCCGATGGAAGAAAATTTTATAAAATTTATTTTACAGAAGAGACTTAATATTTTTAAATCTTATTAAATTTGATTTAAAATTTATTCAATACATCATTTTTGTATAACCTTATCATATTTCTCAATTCATTGTTCGAATTTAGAAAGATATGAAATAAACAAGCCGGTTCTTAACTTTTAAATATCGAACAAAATGAATAACAATAGAAGAAATTTTATTAAAAACACTGCCAAACTGAGTTTAATACCTCTGCTGGGAATAGATCAAATGGCTGCAAGAAATTCATTTGCCTTAAACCGTAAGATAGATTTTAATGAAGAGCGCGACTGGCTTGAATTAAGAAACAAATTTCCATTAAGTAAAGACCGAATTTATTTTAATAATGGTACTATGGGTCCATCTCCTTTTTCAGTGATTGATGCTGTAAATAAAAAAATGTTGAGTGTTGACAGCAATGCCGATTATGGTGGATGGGAAGATAGCAGAAAATCATTGGCACGATTTGTTAAATGTGAAGAAAGTGAAATTTGCTTAACACATAATGTTACCGAAGGAATTAATATTATTTGTTGGGCATTGGACTTAAAAGCAGGTGATGAAATTTTAGTAACGAATCATGAACATGTTGGAGGAGCGCTGCCATGGCTTAACAGAGCTAAACTCGAAAATTTAGTGGTCAATTATTTTGAGTTAGGGAAAAATGCAACTGAAACTTTAACTAACTTAAAAAAGAAAATTACCGCCAAAACCAAAGTAATTGCAGTTCCTCATATTGTTTGTACTATTGGCCAAATTCAACCTATTAAAGAAATAGTAGCTATTGGAAAGGAAAAAAACATCAAAGTATTTGTTGATGGTGCACATGGCACAGGAATGCTAAACTTAAACCTAAAAGATTTGGGCTGCGATTATTATGCAAGCTGTTGTCATAAATGGCTTTGTGGGCCAAAAGGAACAGGCTATTTATATGTAAAAAAGGAAGCATTAAATGATTTGAAAGCCTATTATGTTGGAGCAGGTTCAGATAATGGATGGAATGTTGTGAACCCTCCTAACCCATTGATGACAGGCTATGCCAACACTGCCCACAGATTTGATTATGGCACACAAAATGCTTCTATTTGGGCAGGCGTAGATGCAGCTATCACTATGTGGGAAAATATTGGAATGGATAAAATTGAAGCTAGAGTAAAATATTTAGCCACCCATTTACAAAATTCTTTACTTAAATTTAATAGCGAATACATTGAAATGCTCACAAGCACTGAACCTGAGTCAAGAGGCGCTGTGGTGGCTTTTAGATTAAAAAATGTGGAATACACCAAGTTTCAAACCTTGGCTTCAGAAGCTGGATTCAGAGTCCGAGTTGTCCCCGAAAATGGGGTGAATTGTATTCGAGTATCAACACATATTTATAATTCACTTGATGAAATAAATCAGTTTGTAAGTTTTACAGAAAAGATGTTGAAAGGTTAAAAAATTAAAGATACTTTTTTGAGATACTATTTTACCAATATTCTGCACCACATTATGTTATACCAATTGCATTTATTTTTAAAAAGTAGAAATATTTTTTTTCACCAACCTATGGCAACACTTGAATAATACCGATATGATATTTGTAATAGACCAAATAAATTTGGTCTAACAAATGATCATTGGCATTTACCTCAGTTTGAAATGGTCTAAAGATCATTTCACTTTCGTATAAATTGTTGACATAAAAGTGATTTAAAAGATTAAATTCGACTGCACATGGATTAATACCAGTGATAAAATTACTGCAAGGTGACTTGACACAATTAATCAATCTTCAATTTATGGAAATAAATCCTGCTCAACCCATTCATGCCACCTTGTATATAGTTTGCAAATGACTTAAAATTATTAAACTTACGAGGCTGTAATTCATTCCTTCTACTCGTAAAATAAATTATTTCTTTCTTTGAATCATAAAACGGACAGTATTCCATATACTTAGAATTGACTGTACTACCCATGTTTGTTGGAGTGTGCCAATTACCTTTTACATCTTTTTTTGAAAGGTATAAATCGCCACTCCCAAAACCATCTTTTGCATTGTATTTGGTAAATATTA
>DAORKI010000016.1:0-48015 GCA_035439485.1 Bacteroidia bacterium | reverse complement strand
ATATTGGTTTCACCTCCTAATTTTGTATAATTGAACTCGTAATAATATACTGATTGTGGTAATGCTTTACCATTTTTTGTTCCATCCCATTTAAAGTCGAG
This sequence comes from Bacteroidia bacterium, assembly GCA_035439485.1. GTDB lineage: Bacteria > Bacteroidota > Bacteroidia > UBA4408 > UBA4408 > CAIKXD01. The sequence continues at coordinate 47,914 of DAORKI010000016.1, read as the reverse complement.
GTTATTATTGGTGTATAATAAACCACCCCAACGATCGAAAATTTTAATTGAACCTGCCGAAATTGTTTCGGAATGCGCAGCAGAGAGGAAATCGTTTAATCCATCGGCATTAGGTGTAAATGACAATGGAATGAACACTGCTGGAATAATGTTTTCATTGGCTTTAAAGTGCGCAATTATAGTGTCCATTTGTAATACATTACAAGTAGTTTTTTCACTTAAAGTGTCAGGTAATAAAACATGATGTTTCATATGCCAATGACTAAACGTATAGTTTTCGTAAGCTTTTGCTTCTAGATTGAGCGTGGTATTTACATAAACGCTATCGGAATATGGGAAATTGGAAACATTTAAAAAATTAAACTCTACTTCACCACTATTTTCTGGCTCCACTAAAACAGTTAAATTAATTTTATCGATGGGTTCAAAAATGGCAATTATAGTATCAGTGTAATGCATGCTAAATGTTACATCAGGTGCCTGGTTATTTGGCGTAAGTGCGTGATGTTTGGTGGTGTATTTTAAAAATTTGTATCCAAAATTAGGAGTTGCAGAAAGATTAAACGCGTCATTCAAACTTTGGGTTGTAGTGCGCGGATTTGGTGACACTATTGTGGCATTTGCTGTTAATACACCGGCATCAACTGGTAATACACCTAAGGTTAATGTATATACTGGGATAGGCTCAAATACAGCAATAACCGTATCTGTGGCAGTAAGGTTGAAGAATACATCTGCTGCACTATCATTAGGTGCAAGTATATGGTGATTGATAAGGTAATGTACAAAGTAATAACCCGGTGCAGGCACAGCAGCAGGAACAGCACTTAAATTGATAGGAGTATTATCTGGATAAGTATTAGTAACAGGCAAAGTAGGTGGTGTACTTCCATTAATAGCCACAGTACCGCCAAAATTAGGTTGAGCAATGACAGTTAACTGATGTACAATATCGGGCACAAAATGAGCTATAATAGTATCAGTACCAGTAATTGGATAATTTATGAGTGTAAGTAAGGTATCATTGCCAAGATTAGCATTTTTTATTTCCCAATAGGCAAAATTAAAACCTGGCTCGGGAATAGCTGTTAAATTGGCGCTAATATTACCGAAATAGGTGTTGGTATTTGGGTAAGTTTGCATTAAGTTATTGTCCCATTGTACCTTACCAGACAATGCAGGTGCTACATCAACCATAATTCCAAATGGACCATCAACATCGTAACAATCAATAATACCTTGGGTGATCACCGAGCATCTTCCTAAAATTTGATTTCTCATTAATTGCACATTATTTTGCCATGCATTGATATTTCCACCCCAACGCGCAATTTGCCCTGGCATTTCGGGAGCTATGTTGGCAATCATACTATCTAAAAATGCAAGCGCATAATTGCAACTAAAATATGATTGTGTAAGTTGAGAGTATTTGTTTACAAACATAGATTTAAAGCCTGGATTATCCATCAAGGCATTAAAAATATCGAAATGCCCCATGTTTGGGCCTGTATTTGAAAAATTATTACTTAAGTCACAAGGATCTGCAGTGTAAGTGGTTGTTTGCCAGCCTGAGTAGTTTTGACCTAAGTTAAATGTATTGTCCATATCCCAATTACAGTATCTCCATTTAACGTTAGGCGTGCCATTTCCTCTCCACCACATACTATTCCAATTTACCCAATCGGAATTTACTGACCAGGTATTGATGATCATGTAATCAATTACACTTTGCACATCAATACGATTGGCAGCAGCATCATAATTGGCCTGCACAGCCATATTGTTTGTGGTAATGTAGTTATAAAGGTCACTCCAATCGGCAGAACTACCATATCTTACTGTTAAACCACCCCAATAGCTTAACCAATCGAGGTCTTCTTCTTTTTGTCCGTAATAATAATCGGTATAATCAGGGTCCATATGTTTTTCTCTCAATTCATATACGCCCCAATATTGACCATTGATATAGACAAGGCAATTTTCGCTAGCTCTTGAATCTAAAGCCAAACCGGCTCTATCGCTTAATGATTGAATAAAGGCATCTCTGATGTGGCAGCTGTTACCACCAAAACCAGTATAATTGTCGCTAGCGGCAGCCTTAATGATTAAACGTTGAAATTTTTGACGTGTTTTGGTATGAAATATTTGATAATCAAATTCATTTTCGTAACCATATTCGTCTCTAACTACATAATCAATCCCTTTTTGAGCGTATGCCCAAGAGTCGTTTCCATGTTTATCGGCTTCTCCATAACCTTCAAATTGAAAAGCACCAGTTTTATCAAAATACTCAAAACTAGAAGGTAATCGCATTCCCCAACTTGCAAATAAAGTTGCATATTGTCCACCTAATGAAACCACTGGTAAAGTGTGTGTAATATTTATAAAATAGGTATTTGACTCAATGAAACTCGGCAAAACACCTGCTGTTGAGCTAAAACATCTTGCCCTAAACAAAGTAGTTTGTGCTACACTAATTGGCCCTGTATAAACAGTAGAAGTGGGCAAAGGGTCAGTTCCATTGGTGGTGTATCTGATGGTACAAGTTGGGTCGGTAGTTACAATTGATAAAGTTTGTGTTCCTGCATAAAAACCAGGACTTAAGCTAAAAGTAGGTTTTTGTGCGTAACCAGAAGATGCACCAGTATTTGAGGCATTTGGGGTAGGGATGTTAAACACGCTCCATGTTGCAGCGCCATTAGTAGTGCGGCCATTGGAATGATTTAATTGGTTAGGTCTTATGGTAATTGAATCAACAATGGTACCAGTTGGATCAGCAAATACTACTTCTTCGCTAGCCGTTTGAGTAAGTTTAAAATTGGTATGACTGTTGGCACCTACAATAATATCTCGTTTTGAGGCAAAAAACAACCTGAAAGCACCAGGATTAAGCACTCCTGAAGGAATAGGCCATTTTGTAGGATTGTTTTTACTATCACTTAGATAGTAACCGGTTAAATCAACTGGAATAGCACCAGCATTGTATAATTCAATCCAATCTTCGTATTCGCCATAGTTATCGGCAATAACATTATCGTTGGCACATGAAAACTCATTGATTACAACCTGTGCATGCACTGATAATCCAATGGTAATGCTGAAAAGAATTACACTTAAAATTCTTTTATGAATATTGGTGGAGTTCATTAAAAACTTTTTTACGAAGATAAGAAAAAATATTATAAAACTAAAGTAATTGTTAACAAAAAATTAACAGCTATTTATTTAAACTATAATACGTTAGGAAATGAAATAACGTTTGTAGTGATTTAGAAAAAAGGAAGAAAAAAATCTGAACTTGAAAGCTTATGCAGCAATACCAACATGCTTAAGGTGCAAAACGTGCGACTTTACGGCTGATAGTACGGTAGGAAACTCCATATAATTTACATTGAATTGCCTACAAGTTTCCATCACCAATTTGTTAATTTCGGGATAGTGAATATGACTAATTTTTGGGAACAAATGATGTTCCACTTGAAAATTTAGGCCACCAACAAACCAAGACACAAATTTATTTTTTGTTGCAAAATTTGCGGTGGTATTTAGCTGGTGAACAGCCCATTCTGTATCTACCTTGAGTGACTTTTCTCCATTTTTGCCTGACATAAAAATGGCACCTTCAACTACATGTGCCAATTGAAACACAACACTAATTATTAAACCAGTAACAACTAGTACAACACCGTAGCCAACAAGTGTTTCAACTAATCCAACCTTAAAAATTGGAATACCCAAAAACAACATGATGTACAACACTTTGCTTACCCAAAAAATTACATGATCCTTGGTGCTCATTTTTTTTATTTTAAGCTCACCAATTTTACCTGAAAAATACTTCTTAAAATCGAGCCAAAAAATCCAGAAAAAATAAGTTAGAGCGTATAGTAAAAATGAGTAAACATGCTGAAAACGGTGATACCATTTTTTAGGTTGATCTTCACTAACTCTAATAAAAGGCTTAATATCAATATCATCATCCATACCTTCAATATTTGTAAAAGTATGATGATTCATATTATGCTTAACTTTCCACATAAACGAACTTCCGCCCATCATTTCAAGTGAATGTGACATCATATCATTTACCCAAGGTTTTGTGCTAAAGCTACCATGAGCACCATCGTGCATAATATTAAAGCCAATGGCAGCAAAGTTGACGCCCATCAAAGCACATAATAATAAACTTAGGTAAATATTAGTAGGGGTAAAAAAAACTAGTGTAACATAAAAAAACACTAAGGAAGTTACCAGTATTACGGCTTTACTGTATAATTTATAGTTTCCTGATTGTTTAATTTTATTATTAGCGAAGTAATCGTCAATTCTTTGTTTTAGTGCTTCAAAAAAAAAGCTATCTTTATTGTTAAATGTTGCTCTAGAAACTGCAGTCATTATGAATTCAAAATTAATTTAAAAACGCAAAAGTAATTCAAAAAAATTTAATACAAAAATTCATAGTTAATTTACTAATAATGAGGTACAAAATTTGACATTTATAGGATAAAATAGCAAATAATTTATTTGAAAAAAAACTGCAAAGCATAAACACAAGGATAGCCCCGCTTTTTGCTCCAAGCCGCCCAACTCAAAGGGCAGCCTTGCGGGCTTTTCACGCCAATCGGGTTTAAGTGTTAAAGTTTGCTGCTTCAACTAAAGTTATTTTAACATAAGCTTGAAATTATTACTTTTTGAAACTTTATTTTTTAGGGCTGCGAGGTTGTTTTTTACCTTTGGTTGTCATGTTATATTTAAAATTTATACATTTTTAGTTAATCAATAATATCCAAATCTTAAACGTTATGTTTAGTTATAATTAAACTGAAATGGTTCATTAATAATTTACAATGGTACTTATAAGCAAATTGGCATTTCTAAAAAAGTTTTATCTTGCGAAAAAATTTTACGTATTTATCCATTGTTTGACATGAAGATTTTTAAATATTTATTTTTGGCACTAAGTTTGTTTATTGGTGCATGCAAAGTGAGCAAACCTACTGAACAAAATGCAAACACAACAGAAGCAGAAGTGAGTTATAAAAAAAGCATTTTACCTATCATAGAAAGCAAATGTTCAATAAGTGGTTGCCATGTACAAGGATTTTATGAGGGAGACTTTACCTTATTTGAAGAAGTAAAAAAACAGGTTGACAGAGGAAAATTTAGGCGTTTAGTCATTGACAATAAAAGTATGCCACCAGATGAACCACTAAACCCTAAAGATATTAAATTAATTGATACCTGGTTAAAACAAGGAGGAAATAATAACTAATAACAATAACTATAAAAACTAATTCTTTATGAAAAAAATCATTGCCATCGTTGCCCTTTTATTTAGTGTATTTTCAGTTACACAAGCACAAATATTTAAATCTAAAAAAGATGAAGTTAAAGTAACATTTTTTTCATCAACACCAATTGAAGACATAACAGCTGTGCATAGCACCTCCACTTCAGTAATTATGAATGACTCCATTAAATTTAGCTTATCAAATACAGGTTTTGTATTTCCTAAACCATTAATGCAGGAACATTTTAATGAAAATTATATGGAAAGTCCTAAATATCCAAAATCAACATTTAGAGGTAAAATAAATGAAAAGACTGATTTAACCAAAGATGGTGTTTATAAAGTAACCTGTACTGGTGTTATGTATATGCATGGCGTAGAAAAAAATATTACAGTGCCAGGAACCTTTACTGTAAAGGGAGGTGAAGTGAACTTAGTAGCCAATTTTAAAGCAAAGCTAGATGATTACAAGATTGCTAGACCCAAAGTTGTAATGGAAAAGATAGCTGATGAAATTGATGTAAAGATCAATGCCAACTATGCCCCTTTAAAGAAATAATACCGATTACATTTTTAAATTAGTTCTATCTCAACTAAGCTTTATTACATTAATTTCAAAGGGCATCTGTATTCATCATTGCAATTTATTTTTTATATCGATACGGTTTCTGTTATAAACCAACTAAGTGAACTATAACATAACATATTGGCATCGTACCATAAACTGATAAACTACTTTATAATAAGTAAATATATGAGTTGGACTAAAAAATAAATGCAAGTGGTATCAAATGCAAGTGGTAAAAATTAAAACAATTTTGATAAAAAAAAACTCCTGAAAATTCAGGAGTTTTTTTTTGTTCTATATTTTAATAAATGGCTGGGAATTGTACTGGATTTGACTCATGCATGATGTTATAAACAGCATCAAAAACATCTTCTACTGAAGGTTTACTAAAATAATCACCATCAGAACCATAAGCTGGGCGGTGCGCTTTAGCTGTTAATGTTGCAGGTTTAGCATCCAAATATTGATAAGCATTTTGAATTTCAACAATTTGTTGTAAAATGTAGGCTGATGCACCACCTGGCACATCCTCATCAACTACCAATAATCTGTTGGTGCGTTTTACTGATTCAAGTATAGTATGATTTACATCAAATGGCAACAAAGTTTGCACATCAATTAGTTCAACATGAATTCCAATAGCTTCCAATTGGTCGCAAGCTTCGGATGCAATGCGACAAGTGCTACCATAAGTAACTAAAGTAATGTCGCTACCAGCCAACAATATTTCAGGAATACCAACTGGTGTTTTAAATTCACCTAAATTACTTGGCATTTTTTCTTTTAATCGATAACCATTTAAAGGTTCAACAATTACCCCTGGTTCATCGCCATGTAATAATAAATTATAAAAACCAGCCGCTTGAGTCATATTGCGTGGTACACAAATATTCACACCACGTAAAGCATGAATTATAGTTCCCATGGGAGATCCACTATGCCAAATGCCTTCAAGACGATGGCCACGCGTTCTGATAATGAGTGGCGCTTTTTGCCCACCTTTGGTTCGGTATTGCAAAGTAGCTAAATCATCACTTAAAATTTGCAAACCATATAAAAAGTAATCTAGGTATTGAATTTCAGCAATAGGACGTAAACCACGCATAGCCATGCCAATTCCTTGCCCCATGATACTTGCTTCACGAATGCCCACATCACTAACACGCAATTCACCATATTTTTCTTGTAAACGTTCGCAACCTTGGTTAACATCACCAATGCGGCCAACATCTTCACCAAATATTAATACTTCTGGTCTATTGCTTAAAATCCAATCAAAGTTATCGCGAATAATTTCACGGGCATCAACCATTTTACTCTCAGTATTGTATTGAGGAGGAACAGCATGAATGTTCTGTAAGGCTTGATTTGACTGACTATTTAAATGACTACTGTATCGATCATTACAATCATTTACTGATTGTTTGTACCAATTTTTTAAATTTCCATTGACATGAATTCCTTCATTTCTGGTAATTCTTATTGCCTTTCGAAGTGTGCTGTGTATGTCGCGCCTAATAGGGTCAATAATGGTGTTAAAACTGGTTTTTAATTCACTTAAAGACGCATTAAATTGACTTTTGCTGATGGCTTCATCTAGCAAACCGTTTAGTTCATTAATTTCAGCTTTAATTGGGTCAAGAAAAGCCTTCCAAGCAGCAGATTTAGCTTCTCTTACTTTTAATTTTGATTCATTTTCAATTGCTAATAATTCCTCGTCAGAGGCAATCGCATTTTTAAGCATCCACTCGCGCATTTGTTTGATGCAATCGAAATCAATTTCCCATTGCAATCGTTCTTTACTTTTATACCTTTCGTGGCTTCCAGATGTGCTATGACCTTGAGGTTGGGTAATTTCCTCAACATGAATTAAAATGGGAATATGTTTCTCTCGAGCAATGGCAGTAGCCTTTTCAAAAGTTTCGCAAAGTGATGGATAATCCCAACCTTTTACTTTAAAAATTTCGAAGCCATTGGTGTTGCTTTCCTTTTGAAAACCTTTCAAAGCTTCTGAAATACTTTCTTTGGTTGTTTGGTATTTTTTTGGTACCGAAATTCCGTGACCATCATCCCAAACACACATTACCAAAGGCACTTGCAGAACACCAGCGGCATTTATACATTCCCAAAATAAGCCTTCAGAAGTACTTGCATCTCCAATGGTACCAAAAGCAATTTCATTTCCATTAGAAGAAAAGTTGGTAAACCCTTCTAAACCTGGCACATTTCTGTAAATTTTAGACGCTTGTGCTAAACCAAGCAAACGAGGCATTTGCCCTGCAGTTGGTGAAATATCGGCCGAAGAATTTTTTATTGATGTTAAGTTTTTCCAAGAACCATCATCATTCAAACTTCTGGTTGCAAAATGCCCTCCCATTTGACGACCACCAGAAGTTGGATCGGCATTTACATCAGCATGTGCATATAATCCAGCAAACCATTGTTGTATGGTAAGATTGTTGGTGGCAAACATAAAAGTTTGATCCCTGTAATAACCTGAGCGAAAATCACCAAGCTTAAAACTTCTTGCCATAGCCAATTGAGCCACTTCTTTCCCATCACCAAATATTCCAAATTTAGCCTTTCCTGTGAGAACTTCTTTTCTTCCTAACAGACTAGCCTCACGGCTTTCCACCGCTATACGGTAATCGTTTATAACCTCTTGTTTAAAATCTTCAAAAGGAGGGCTAACTACTTTAGAGCTTTCTTTTGACATGTTATTATTTTTGAAATGAATATCTATCCTAATTGGAGCAAATATACTAAAAAGAGCATAATTTTTAAGCAGTAAATAAAATAATTGACTGGATTAAATAGTTTAATTAAATCTATTTCAGATTAATAGATTTTTTAAAATTAATAATGCTTACTGCATGAATTGCTGCCGTTTCGGTTCTAAGCCTTGATTGACCTAAATTGATTGGTAAAAATCCTTTATCGAGTGCATTATTAATTTCTTCAGAAGTAAAATCTCCTTCAGGGCCAATCAAGATGGTGTTATGGGCATTATTGGTGTCGAAAGCATTTAAATGCTGGTGTGATTTTGCATCACCATAACACAAAAATTTTTGATTCGTATTATTAAAATTTATAAAATGTTGAAACGATATAGGTTCATTTAAAATAGGAAGAAAATATTTTAATGATTGTTTCATGGCCGAAATAGCTACTTTTTTGAGCCTATCAATTTTAATTTCTCTTCTTTCGGAACGAGCGCAGATAATGGGTGTAATTTCATCTATGCCTAATTCAACCCCTTTTTCCACAAACCATTCCATTCTATCCATATTCTTTGTTGGAGCAATAGCCATGTGCAAACTAAAGTTTTTTGGTTTTACAAACAACTCTTCATTTTTTATTGCTATTGTACATTTTTTGTGGTTTACATCTAACAATTCAGCAGTAAAAAGGCTTCCGATTCCATTAGTAATATAAATCAAGTTTCCTTCCTTTAATCGCAGCACTTGAGCGCAATGTCTTGATTCATCTTCATTTAAAAGAGTAGTTGAATTATTTTGAATATCGATTTGATAAAACAGCTGCATACAAAGTAAATTAGCTTAATTTTTTGGGAAATTTAAGTTCAAAAGAAGTGCCTTCATTTTCGATGGAAGAAAAGTTAATTTGTACATTAAAATTTTCTAGAATATTTTTAACCATAGCCAAACCGAGTCCCATCCCACCAGTTTTTGTTGTAAAATTTGGCACAAAAATCATTTTCTTTTGTTCTTCATTCATACCAATTCCATTGTCATTGATTTGGACTATTATTTGGCTATTTTGTTCTAATAAATTTATTTCTACGTGCCCGCTTTTTTCATCTGAAATTGCTTGAAGTGCATTTTTTATTAAGTTATTAAACACGCGCAATAATTGCTCTTTGTCGGCCTCCACTATATCATTTTGCGTAAACTGGTTAAAAGTAATTTCACTTGAAGTTGTTGTTCTAAAAAGGGTTACTGCATTTTGAATAACTTCGCTCAGTTTAATAGGTAAAAGTTTGGGTTTAGGCATAACAGCAAAGTTACTAAACTCATTAGCTATTTGGGCCAGCGTATCCACTTGTTCAATTAACATGTTAGTAAACTTTTTAAACTTTTCATCAAATTGAGGGCTTTGCTCTTCAAAGGCGCGTTGAATTAATTGTGCGTTGAGGCGCAGAGGAGTAAGCGGATTTTTTATTTCATGTGCAACTTGTTTTGCCATTTCGCGCCAAGCACTTTCTCTTTCACTTTTAGCTAGTCTTTCAGCACTTTCACTTAACTCTAAAATCATTCGATTATATTCGATTATTAAATTACCAATTTCATCGTTATTTTCCCATTCAATAGTTTCATTTTTTTTACCTAAACTAATGTTTGCTAGTTTAGACTGTAACAAATGAAGAGGTCCTGTAATTCTGTTAGCAATAAATAAAGTAACCAGCAATGAAATTACAATTAAAAAAACATAAATATTAATAAGCGTAACAAGTAAGGTTGAGATTTCATTTTCTAAATCGGTTTGCTTGGCGAAATAAGGAATATTGAGATAACCCATTAATTTATTATTTCGGTTTACAAATGGAATATAGGCCGATAAATAATTTAGTTCACCAATTTGTTCCTTATTAATAAATTGAGCTTGATTATTAATTACCATTTGCAGATAAGCCTGCGGGTTCATTTTAGCAGAAATTAAACCTTCTTCAATAATTTTAGGTCGAGATAAAGCGATTAAATTACCATCGGGATCATATAAGTTAATGTCGGCAAGAAAAACATTAGAAAATTTTGATAAAATATAAGTTAGATATTCTTGCGATGAGAATGAAATGCTATTTTCATCTCCTAATTTATATTCAAGTTCACGAAGCACCGACTGAAGTCTTTCAGTAAGGTTTTCTGAATTTTTTTGTTCATATTGTTTAACTAAAAAATAAACCGTTCCTAGTCCAAATAAAACCAAAGCAATCAACACCATTGCAATGGGTAATGATTGGATTCGGTTTCGTAGGGTAAACTTTTTTAATGATAAAATGCGTTCAGGATTAATAACAGCAATTAACAAGAGAAACAATAATGAATAAATAGAAAAAAGGTAGGAGAAAAAAGTTAAGGCATTGAACCAATTTTCTTTTTTAATACTTACAATATAAGTTTTTGAATTATTTTTTAGTGTATAATGTTTATAGTCTCTAAATGTAAAATAAACATTCGATCCTTTTTGATTTGCATCATTATAAAATGATAAAAATGAATTGTAAATAAATTTTCCATGATGTTTATTTAGGATACCATCTCGGTATATGGCAAAAGATAAATTACTAAACTCTTTTTGATTATCAACAGTATTATCCAATAACAAAATAGGAAAACCAATTTCATCTGAAAGGTATTTTGAATCAGCTTCAATAAAAACATGAGCTATAAATTTATTGCGGGAGTCTAGTTTTTTATATAAATCATACTTGAGTAAAAAACCTGATTTGGCGCTTTTATCGGCAGGTAAATAACAAAAGCTGTTGTTCTTATTTTTGGCAAACAAATCTTCGAAAAAGCTGTATTTATCAAACACTGCTCCTGGTGATTTTGAAATTGGATTACACAATGAATCATAGGCATAAAAACTGATATCAAATTTCTCCCAATAACCATTGAAGTATTTTTCTTTTAATCGATTCAAAAAAATATTTTCTTCAGGAGTGCTGCTTATTAGTGAATTTATTAATAATGAATCGTTGGGTATTTTGTTTTTTAAATCATAGGAAAGAAATTCAGCAACAGGGTCACGTTCATTTGCCAAGTTTTCGGCTAAAAATTTTAATTTTTGTTCATTACTAATACTAATTTCGTTTCGAATAACTATTGTTGTAAAAATAGAGGCTAGACTTAAGTAAAATATTGATTTTGTGGTGTAATTACTGGTATAACTATTATATTCTAAAATTTCTTGTACAGCAAACCAGGTGAGAGGAATTAGCATGTATACTAAAGGAATTTGGAACAATGGAAAAATGACCCCAAGTACCACGAATAAAATTAGAAAACCTGTTGCGCTTTTTATTTCGAATTTTTTTTGTTGAATAATCAATATTTGTCCAGCATAATAAAGCGCAGTAAGCAATAAACCAATACTAATGTAACCAAGATAAGTATATATATTTAATGAAATTAAATTGTTTACGTTGACATTAATTTTTGAATCATTAACTAAACTCACAATAACATTAACACACAATACAGTAAGCATTGCGAATGATATATTTAGTCCAAGAATAATTCGGAAATTCCTTTTTTCACTTTTTTGATTTGTATTAACATGGACATAAAGTCCAAATAAATAGGCAGCTAATAATACTGCGTGCAGCAATAAATCTCCTAATGAAGGAATAAAGGAAGTATGAGCGTAAATGGACGGAGCAAATAAATCGGTACTGAATAAAACTTCTGGAAAACCAAATTTTAAAATTGCTATTCGGAGTATTGCTAAAATAATACCAAATGTAATGTAATAGGTATAAAATCCATAATGATGAAGGGTTCTAAAACAAATTTGCTCAATAAGAAAAATTAAGAAAATAACACAAACTATAAATGAGATAATTTGAATATAGCCAAGCCAGGCGTGTGAATTATAATCAAATTGATTCAGTGAAAACAAATAATGATTTTCTTTACTAAAAATTTTATGTGTTTCATTGGCATTATTGCTAGCAATAGCAACGTTTGAAGGCATATTAAAGCCAATAGCAAACTCATCTTTTAAATATTCATTATTAAAGGAGAAGTCATTTTTAATTAATATTAAACCAATAATAATTTTATTGTTGAGCTCTTTTCTACGTACTTCAAAAAAGCCATTGTTTAGTTTAACAATTTTGCTGTCGAGACATACTTTAAGCAAAAAATTTTCGACCGGAATATGATTATCAGACCAAAATTTAAGTGAATCGTTATGATATACCAATAATACAAATCCTTTTTTAGCATAGAGAGATTCGAAGCTACCTAAACGTGTTTTAAATAAATTATCGTATGAATTAATTTCAATTTCTTTTGCAATGTTTTGAATTAATATCTCGATTTCACTTTCCTTTTTATGTAAAACATTTTGAAAACTTTTAATGTGAGATTTTTCTGATTCAAACAAAGGTGAAATAAAAAACATGGAAATACAAAATACCAATGAAAGGGCAAAACCAATGAAGGTTTGTTTATTTGTGAATTGATATAATTTTACATGCAACATAACAGCAAAGATAATTACATCTGTTACATTTACATCAAGTTAAGTTTAAAATACATTTTAGGATTAAAAGTGAAAATAATTTCAATACATGCACGCAAAATATGAATAGACAATTTAATAAGAGGAACTCTACCATAAATGCAAAAAAAAATTTTGGGATTTAATAATATAAATGCTCTAACTTTGTAAAATGAAAGCAAGAGTAATTAAATCTACAGGAAGTTGGTACACAGTTTTAAATAGTAACATGGATGTAGTAGATTGCAGAATGAAAGGAAATATTAGACTCAAAGGTAGTAGGAGTACCAATCCAATAGCTGTAGGTGATCTTGTTGATTTTGAAATGGAAGCTAATACAACGCATGGAATCATCAATGCCATTGAAGAAAGGAAAAATTATATTATTAGGAAAAGTATTAATTTATCAAAAAAGTCGCATGTTTTAGCTGCAAATGTTGATCATGCTTTTATAATGGCAACTGTAAGCACACCAAGAACACCCTATGGTTTCATAGATAGAATGCTGGTGACCGCTGAAGCATACAGTATTCCAGCATCTATCATTTTAAATAAAAGTGACACGTGGAATGAAAAAGATTTAATACTAGCCAAGGAGATGATAGAAACTTACACTAAAGTTGGATATGAAATACAATCTATGTCATCATTAAATGAGCAGGATGTGCGCCAATTAAAACCGTTTCTAAAGGGAAAGGTTAGTTTACTAATAGGTCATTCAGGAACAGGCAAATCGACCTTAATTAATATGCTTAATCACAATTTAAATATTAAAACAGCAGCCATTTCTGAAGTTCATTTACAAGGAAAGCATACTACCACATTTGCAGAAATGCATCCTATTGAAAAAGATACTTTTATTATAGACTCACCTGGCATACGAGAGTTTGGTCTTATTGATATGAATAAAAACGAGCTAGGGCATTACTTTCCTGAAATACGAGCTAAATTAAATCAATGCAGGTTTAACAACTGTTTGCATTTAAACGAACCAGGTTGTGCAGTAAAGGATGCAGTTGGATTGGAAGAAATTCCTTTTACAAGATATAGAAGTTATGTTAGTATGATTGAAGGAGAAACTGAAGAGGAATTTGATTAAGCAAATATTTATATAAATGCTCTGAGCTTACCAAAATAAAATAAAAAAAGGCTGTTTTGCAGCCTTTTTTTATTTTCGTTAGCATTATTGAATACTAATTAATTCAACATCAAAAACCAACCAAGCTTTAGGAGGAATAACACCAGGGTATCCTTGGTCGCCATAACCTAATTCGCTAGGGATAATAAATTTACATTTACCACCTGGTTTCATTAATTGAATTCCTTCGGTCCAACCTTTAATTACTTGATTTAAGCCAAATGTAGCAGGTTGTCCGCGGTCTATGGAGCTATCAAATTTTTTACCATTAGATAATAAAGTTCCAGTATAATGAACAGTTACCTTACTAGTGGCTGTTGGGTTCGCTCCAGAACCTTCGACAGACATAATATATCTTAATCCACTTGGGGTAACCTTGGCATCTTTATAATTTTCATTGAGAGCTTTTTCGATAGCCGCTTGTTCTTCCTTTTGTTTAGCTAAGGCTTTTTCTTTTGCGACAGCTTGTGCTTGTGTAAATACGGTTGGTGCATCAAATGCTTTCGCATCATTTCCTTTTCTAAGTATGGAAATACTTACAATGGTATCATTACCTTGAATTTTATTAACTACATCTTGACCTTCAACAACATGACCAAATACAGTGTGCTTTCCATCAAGCCAATCTGTTTTAACATGTGTAATGAAGAATTGACTACCGTTAGTAGCAGGACCAGAATTGGCCATTGACAGTATTCCAGGACCAACGTGTTTTAATGTAGAATCAATTTCATCTTCAAACTTATAGCCAGGATCACCAGAACCATTCCCCAAAGGGCATCCACCTTGTATCATAAAATTTGGAATGACCCTATGAAATTTTAATCCATCATAAAAGGGAACACCAGGAGCTTTTTTATTATTTGGGATTTTACCTTCAGCTAAACCAACGAAGTTGGCTACTGTCATAGGCGTTTTCTTCATTTCTAACATCAAGAAAATATCTCCTTTATTGGTATTAATGTGGGCATACATTCCATCTGCTTGTTTGTCTAAAAAATCTTTCTCCATTTTTGCTTTATTTTTTTCTTTTGTTTGAGCTCCAGCAAAGGTTGAAACCATTACTAAGCTTGCGATTAATAGTTGTGTTATTTTCATATAAAGTTCAATATGCTTTTAAAAGGATGCGAAATTAATAAATTTTTTAGGCCAATTTACAATAATTATACCATTAAACATACATTTGATGACTAAAGGTACAAAGATTGATAAAGTAAACTTATTGTTTCAGTTGAATAAATTTACCTTTTAAAGAATTACTTTCTGTTTTTATTTCAAATAAATATAAGCCATTAGAAAAACTGCTACAATCAATAGTTTGAATACCTTCAATTATATTTTGAGAATAAATAATTTGACCCGTATTAGAAAAAATAGTTAGATATGCGTTTGTGTTTGCTTTAACTGCAAAATGTTCATTTATTAAACTAGTATAAAAAATCCTATCAAAATTATCTGCCCTAAATTCTGAAATTTTAGTAATTACACCTAATGTTCCATCATTGTTCATATTTTGAGCATAGGTTCCTTGATTAATTCTAGTATCTTCCCAACTTGCTACAAGTTGAGACCCTGCATTTGAAACACATGTAGTGACTCTGCTTTTTCCTGAAGAGGCGTCACTTAAAACAACAGGATTGTTATATATTAAACTTCCAACATAAGAAATTTTATGGGCTTTTAATGCTTGATTATTGAATCCGCCTTCGGTATATGTAATATAAAGGCCGTTTCCTGCTTCCTCAATACTAAAAGGTTCGCAGGGTGATGATGTGCTAATTGGAACTACAGCTAAGCCATCACTTGTAAATTGAATAACACCTAAATTATTGAGGCCTTGTGCATAAACTCCTGCGCCATTTTGACCACTATCTGTAATTTTTAAAGTACAATATAGCTTTGAGTCACTAGGGTTATAATACATATCTTTAATAAACTTATGATTTCCATTCATCGAAGATAATTCAACACCATTAACACCAAAAACGGTTGTTCCAATATCATTTATATATTGCACAAAAGCATCATTCACAGCCGGAGCTCCTGGGGTTCCACTGTTAAAACCAATATAACAACCACCTGTGTTATCAGCTACCACTAAAGGAATGGAAACAAAACCAATGGTGTAGCTTGAAACTTGAACAGGATTTGACCATGAAGTAACACCGTTTTGATCGTATTGCCTACAAAAAATTGCACTAGTTAAGCTCGGGAAAGAGCCAGTTTCTTGCACATACACCAAAATGAATTTATTTCCACTCACAATTGGTATAACTCTACTATAATTTACATTTGTTGAGTCAATTGTTTGTGGAACAGAAAACAAAGGAGTTCCAGCAGCATCAAATTTTTGATAGGCCACCCATTTATTTGAGCCATCAGAAGCACTCCAACCTACCACAACATCATCATTGCTAAAGACTGCA
The DNA here is from genome assembly GCA_035439485.1 of Bacteroidia bacterium. Lineage (GTDB taxonomy): Bacteria > Bacteroidota > Bacteroidia > UBA4408 > UBA4408 > CAIKXD01. The sequence goes on along the minus strand of DAORKI010000016.1, from coordinate 31,244 downwards.
ATACGCGGTGCAGCTTCAAAATTAGCTAAAGCATCGTGCAATTGAATTCCATCATTTCCCCAAAGAAAAGCACCAGTTGGACTAATTTTATAAATTACAGTTTGTAAATCGCCATTTCGAATATCCTGAAATGCCATTATTGCGTTTCCTGCATTATCTGAAGCAAAATCACTATTGTAAAGCGCACTTTGTTGAGGATGATTACTCACAATTAATGGTGAACTCCAGACTGGTACACCATTAATATCTAAAAGTTGTAACATTGCATTATAACTCCCGCTTGAATTACCTTGAAACCATGAAATATAAGTTGAGCCATTTAAACCAGGGGCACTGATTGGTATTGTTTCGCTAAATGTAATATCATCACTCACTATGGTATTTAAACTTGGATTCGCCACCCACTGTGATTTAGTGGTAAAATTTATTGTCAATAAAATCAAAAGTGCAAGGTATAATTTTTTCATATTAAAGTTTTTACAAATCTAACAAATTCAATGTTGGTTTAAACTAAAATCAGGATTTGAGGAAATTGAATTACCAACTTATTAAGTTACTTCTAGCTATCTGATAGATTAAAAAGAAGAGTAACTTATGATTCAAACAGAAGAAAAAATAAGTGCGTGCTTCTTTAAATCACAGTGGATTATTACTAGGATTGAATAAAAAAAATCCCCTATGCATTTCATCACATAGGGGATTTCCAAAGTAAAAAAAATTAATTTACTATTACTTTGTGGGTTTTGACTCCATTGATATGATCAGTAGCTTGAATTAAGTAAACACCCTTTTGTTCAATATTAAATTCAACTTGATTTGCATTCACATGATGCAAATTCACCATTAACTCTTTACCGCAAATATCAAACACTTTAACTTGATTAATTTTATTTCCTGCAATGAGAGTAAAGATTCCATTGCTAGGATTTGGATAAATATGAGAAGACCTATTGTTATCAATTGTATTGAAACCCACTATTGGAAAAATATTGACTAAATAATCTTCAATTTCGCCACTTCCAAAAGTTGCACAAGCTGAAGTAGAATCATTGGCACCGGTAAAATTTCTTGATCTAATACGCATACCTGTCAAGCCAGTTGAAGCACCAGAAGGCACAGTGAAGTTTACTAATACATTTGAGTCGGCAACAGAAGTATCGCAAATTTGAATCCATTCGTAGGTATCAAAAAGCCCATTATGGTCGTAATCAATCCACATGGAAGCTCTTACATTTCCATTAAATCGCGTAACCAACTCGTAGGTTTGCCCAATAGAAATTTCAGTCATTGTATTACCTGTAAATGGAAAAGCTGTATAGAATCCTGTTGCGCAACCTGTTGGTCCATTTTGAAGTGTTGTTGAAGTGATTGATACTGAATCAATAGCCGAAGTTGCACAATTTCCTCCAAGATTTGTTTTGCAATAGCAATTATAAAAGGGATTTACAAAAACACTTGTATAGCTGGATGTGTCGGACATACCTGAACAAGTAACCACGCAGGTAAACAAAGTATCAGAATTAACTAATGCTGATAAAGTTGTGGATGTTTGACCATTCACATCCACCCAATTTACACCATCATTAGATGAAATCCATTGATATGTTTGACCAAGTCCAAATGAAACACCATTGAGACTATAAGTAATAACAGTACCTGGGCAAACCGAATCTTGTGATGCAATAACATTTCCTGCAATAGGAGGAGCAATACAATTAGGTGCTGCCAATATATTAACAAAATAATCTTCAGTTTCACCTGAGCCAAATGTGGCACAAGCCAAGGTTGAATCTAAAGCACCGTTTGTTGCCCTTGTTCTTATTCTCATTTTTGTTAAGCCTGTTAAAGCTGAGAAAGGAATCTGGAGATTAGAGTTTACAGGCACACCAGCTGTAGAAGTATTTGTAATTAAGGTCCATTCATCATTGTCAAAAGTTCCACTGTGGTTATAGTCTATCCAACAAGCTGCTTTAGTTGCACCATTGTATAGGGTAATAACATTATAAGGCTGTCCTTGAGTTAAATCGGCCGTAGTTGAACCTGCATTGGTGAAAGCAGTGTAAAAAGTTGGAGCACATCCAGTTGGACCATTTGCTAGTGTTGTACCAACAATAGCAATAGAATCAAGAGCAGTTGTTGCACAGTTTCCGCCAAGTGAATTAGTACAATAACAATTGATCCAAGAGTTTAAAGTGATATTGATAAAGGATGATGTATCAGATTGAGCGTTACATGTTACAATACAGGCAAAAATGGAATCAGCTGTAATAATTGTATTGAAGTTAGATAAATTAGCACCAGGAATATTAGTCCAATTTACTCCATCATTTGAAGCAATCCATTGGTATGAAATTCCTGCACCAGTAGAGTTTGAATTCAAGCTTAAACTAACTGAATTTCCAAGGCAAACCGAATCTTCTGAGGCTAAGGTAACTCCTGCATCAGGTGGGGCAACGCAATTAGGCGCAGTTATAATATTAATGAAATAATCTTCTGTTTCACCTGAGCCAAAGGTGCTGCAAGCCAATGTTGAATCAATTGCTCCATTAGTGGCTCTGGTTCTTATTCTCATTTTTGTTATTCCAGTTAAGGCAGAAAAAGGAATTTGCAAATTAGAATTTACATTAACTGCAGCAGCAGCATTATTTGTAATCAATGTCCATTCATTATTATCAAAAGTTCCACTATGATTATAATCAATCCAACAAGCAGCTCTTGTAGCTCCATTGTATCGAGTTATCATATTATATGAGATACCTTGGGTTAAATCGGCTGTAGTTGAACCTGCATTAGGGAAAGCAGTATAAAAAGTAGGTGCACATCCTGTTGGACCATTTGCAAGTGTTGTACCCACAATAGCAATAGAATCAAGAGCAGTTGTGGTGCAATTTCCGCCAAGAGATGCAGTGCAATAACAATTGATCCAAGAGTTTAAAGTGATGTTGATGAATAAGGAGGTATCAGATTGTGCATTACAAGTAACAATACAAGCAAAGATGGAATCAGATGTAATAAGTGGATTGTAAGTTGATTGATCAGCACCAGCAATTACAGACCAATTTGTGCCGTCATTTGAAGCTATCCACTGGTATGAAATTCCAGCGCCTGCCGAACTCGCACTCAAGGTTAAATTAATCACATTTCCACTACAAACTGAATCTTCAGAAGCCACTGTAAGACCTGCATCAGGAGGAGCAATACAAGAAGCTGCTGCATTAATGTCAATTAAATAATCTTCAATTTCGCCTGTACCAAAATTTGCACAAGTAGTGGTTGTATCATTTGCTCCATTGGAAGCTCGTGAACGAATGCGCATTCCAGTGACACCTGTTAATGCAGCATATGGTATAGTAAAATTACTTAAAACTTCAACACCAGCTGTGCTTGTTAAACATACCTGTGACCATTCGTTATTATCAAAAACACCATTATGATTATAATCAATCCACATTGATGTTCTTGTGTTTCCATTGTACTTGGTAGCCAATTGATATGTTTGACCTTGGGTTAAAGTTGCTGTTGTAACCCCGGTATATGGAAATGCAGTGTAAGGAGTAAGACAACTCGATGGACCGTTTTGAAGGCTAGTACCCGTAATGCTCACACTATCAATTGCAGAAGTGCAGTTTCCACCTAAATTAGCTACACAATAACAATTATAAAATGGTTTCACATAAATAAATACAGCTGAAGTGGTATCGGTAATTCCAGAGCAAGTGATTTCGCAAGCAAAGTATGCATCAGCATTGATAATTGGGTTGAAGTTGGGATTAGTTTCATTGCTGATTATATTCCAACTAAGGCCATCATTAGAAGTAAGCCATTGATAAGTTATTCCTGTTCCGATATCAGCACCAACTAAGCTTAAGTTTACTATACTTCCTGCACAAGTTGAATCTTCGGACATAGCAATTGTACCTGCATTCGGAGGAGTAGTGCATGGAGGCAGATCAGCCATATTGAACTGAATATTTGGGCGATTTAAATTTGCGGTACCGTTTCCAGCAGGAATAGTGCCACTTCCGGTTGCGCTTTGCCAATATTGGAAAGAATTATTAGAAGTTGCAAAATACCTAAATCCTTTAGAAATTGTATTGATATCGGTACCTGCTGTGCCGCCTGAATTGGTTTCAATAACAACCAAAATATTATTCAATGATGCGTGAGTAAAGCTGGTTGTAAGCGGGATCGTGATCCAATCATTGAGTATAAATTGGCTAGCAAAAATGGTATCATCATAAACCAAAGTAGCACCTGCTTCAGCAACAGCCACAGTACTAATATTCACAACTGTGTCGGCAACTTCTTTTATAAAAATACGTGTTATAGCATCACCAGGAGCGTTCAATGAGTCAACAAAAAAAGCAAGCGAATTGATGATACCTTGTTGACCTATTTCAGCATGAGTATATAACATTGCAGATCTTTCATAAGCTCGATTAGTACCTAAAGGCTTTCGATAAGGACTAGCTGTACTGCCAGTTCCTGCTGGATTTGAGCTTGGAATGGTAATTAAATTTTGTGCAATTATGCTGTTGCATAACAACAATAATAGGCAATTGAAAGAAACTTTAAAAGTGTTTTTTCTTTTCATTGAAATTGTTTTAGGAATTAATTGTGCGCGTAAATCTATAATAAAAAAAATGTCGAAACATATTTTTGAGGTAAAATAATTAGTATTATTCTTGAAACAATTAGGTGAGTATAATTATGTTAATCTTTACTCGATATTTAAATCAAACACATGCAAAAATCCGGCTAATGACACTTGAGAAACTTTTGCTTTTTTTATTTTATTCAAATTTGGATTAATAGTGAAATTAAATGCACCTCTTAAATCTGCTTTTTCCAAATTAGTGTTTTCAAACAATGCATTTTGTAAATCGCAATTGATAAAACTTGATTGAGATAAATCAGTAAGGGTAAAATCTACTTCATTCAATTGACAAGAATTAAAAATTGTTTTTTTCATTTTTAGCTGATAGAAAGAACTTAAATTAAGCATACAATTATCAAAAGAAACCTCAAACAAAAAAGGATTGCAATGTTCAAAATGCAATCCTAACATCTTACAATTCTGAAAATGAACCACTCTAAAAGAAGCTTGATTTAACTTTGCTAAACTTAAATTACAATTCAAAAATTTACAATCAATAAAATTTGATGATGCTATAACTGCATTTGAAAAATCGCATTCTAGGAATGTACAATTTTCATAATCACCTACGTTAAATGACTTATCAGAATAATTTTGTCTGTCAAAATTTTGACCTTCTTGGTATAATTTACTCATTATGTTTAATGTAAAATTTGTAGTTATTCATTTTTTAAATATTTATTTTAAAGATAAAATTTCATTTTTAGGATATGCATATTTAGCATCGAATAAAAAATCTTTATCAGATAAGGTTAGCAAGAAAGCCAACAAATCAACCTTTTGATTGGGAGTTAAATTAATACCATTTTTCAATTTAGAACTGAGAGTACTATTTTGAGTAACCAATGAAGTGTAGTGATTTAAAACTTGGGACAGTTTTTTGAATCTACCATCATGCATATAAGGATATGAAAACTCAATATTTCTTAGCGTTGGCACTTTAAACTTATATGCATCAGTTTTAATTTTAGTTATATTCATTCTACCTTTATCATTTAAAATTGAATCAGGACTAAGACCATTGTTTTCAAATTCAAAATTTGTAAAAAGTGGCTCAGTGTGGCAAGAAGAGCAATTTTGTTTAAAAATTAAATAGCCATTTTTTTCTTGAGTGGAGAATTCTTTTTCGCCACGCATTACCTTATCATACTTTGAATTAGATGAAATTATAGTTAGCATAAACTGAGCAATAGCCTTTAATGTATGTTCACCTGTAATGATGCTATCGTTATATGCTGCATAAAAAAGTTTTCTATATAACTTTTGTCGTGATAACTTTATCACAACAATATTAATATTATTTGCCATTTCAGCAGGATGTGTTATTGGGGCTAGTGATTGCATATCCAAATTATTAATAGCTCCATCCCACATAAAAGTTTTTTGCCAAGCCAAATTCATTAAAGCAGGAGAATTTCTGGTACCAATGCTATCATGAATGCCATGACTCAAAGCATGATCAACGTGTGTAAATGCAGAAAAAGGTGAATGACAACTATTGCAAGAAATAGTGCTATCCTTAGATAAAATGGGGTCGTAAAATAAGATCCTACCTAACAATATTTTTTCTTTTGTTAATCTATTCTTTTCGAAATTATAGACTGGTTTGGGCCAATTTTTTGGTGGTGAAAAAAATTGGTCGTTGTTCGAAACCTTTACAACAATAAATAAAATTAAACAATAAAGTAACTTGTTCATTCTTGTATACTAAAACAGGAGGCAGCCATTTTTGCATACTCAACCGCATTCTCATTAGGAGACATAATGTGATTTACATTTTCTAAATCAACTTGGTAAATAAACTTTTCTAAATTAAAAATAATTTTAAAACGTTTATTGCTTTGCACAGGTAATTGAACCTTTTGTAAACAATTAAAAGGAGCAACATAACCGCCTAAGTGATATTGAAATTCATTTTTAGGATTATTACATTTATTAGAAATTCCCTGTAGCTTAAAATTAATATATCCACTTTGCCATGTCCAATACATTCCTTTTGTGGGGTCTAAATCGCCCCCAAATACTCCTGAAACATTAGTCAAACTATCAATTCCTAGAAAAAATTGAATGCCATTAAAATCAAGATCATCAATTCCATTTAAACACAAATTATTGGTGTCATTATCTTCAAAATCAATTAAATGATAACTATTTTCTTCTGACCATACTATTTGATTATTGTTTAATAATGCTATTTTTGAAATATAAAATTTGAAGCTCTCAAATTTTATTTGGTGATTTCCATCCAGCTTGTACAATGTGTCATTTATTTGTAATTTTTGATGCGAAAATTTGGCTTCAAAAGGAATATCTAAACAATCATTTTGCGCATTACCCGTTTTTGAAACTAAGACAAAAAGAAAAAATAATACTTTTAATATTTTGGCTATTTGTAAACTTGTTTTTAATGCCATTCTATTATTTATTTTAAAAAGTAATTAGCTTAATTTTTCTACAAAATACATATCAATATCTCCTTTGTTTTTGGCCATTACTTTGCCTCGATATTCGCAACTGAAGTTATTTTTAATAACTTCATAAGTTTCGCCACTCACATTTATTTTACCTGGTTCTCCTGCCGATTCCATTCTACTTGCAATATTTACAGTATTTCCCCAAATATCGTATGCAAATTTTTTAATTCCAACAATGCCAGCAATCACCGGGCCGGTATGTAATCCAATTCGAATATCAAAATAAAACTCATTTTTTTCGCTTCTTTTTTTATTTTCAACGAGCATAAAATCTCTTATTTCAATAGCTGCATGTATTGCATTTATTACTGATTCATTTCCAAAATTATCAAGTCCACCTGCACACATATAACTATCTCCGATTGTTTTAATTTTTTCGATTCCATACTTAGAAATAATACGGTCGAAATTACTGTAGCAAAAATTAATTTCTTCTACTAATTCATCAGCTGAAAGCTTTTCACTTATTTGTGTAAAGTTTTTAAAATCAGTAAATAATACAGTAACTTGATTATAATGTTTTGGTTTTGAATATCCCAATGATTTAAGTTCATTAGCAGTTTCAGGTGGTAAAATATTTAGCAATAACTCATCAGATTTACTTTTTTCTTTTTGCAATTCCAATGTTCTTTCCTCTACTTTTTTTTCAAGAATTTGGTTTTGATTTACTATTAATTGCTCTTTTTCAATTCTTAAAATTTCATGTTGACTTTTAAGTTCAATTGTTTGATTTAGCCTGTTAATTTCATTTATAGCTTTATTTAATGTAATTTCTAAATCTTCAAAATCAATTGGTTTTGTTACAAAATCAAAGGCGCCTAAATTCATTGCACTTCGTATATTTTTTAAATCACCATAGGCTGAAATAACAACAACTTTTGGCAGTGTTTTATTTGTTTTGATTTTAGATAGCAAAGTTAAGCCATCCATTACAGGCATATTTATGTCGGTAAAAACTAGATTAATTTCTTGTTCTTTCTCAAGAGCTTCAAGCGCTTGTACTCCATTTCCAGCAAAGCAAAACGACAATTGACCTGAACTAATTTTGTTCCTAAACTTCAATTTAATGAGCATTTCTACATCAGGCTCATCATCAACAACAAGAATTTTAACACGCATATTTTAAGATTTATACTCTAAAATTTTTGCTTTTAATAATTCAACGTCAACAGGTTTGGCAATAAACCCATCAGCTCCATTTTGGATGGCTTGATTGTAGTTTTGTTCATTGTCATAAGCTGTTATCATAATAACTTTCATAGATGGAAACATTTTTTTAATTTCCTTCAACAAATCCAACCCATTCATACCTGGCATATTGATATCACTTAAAACTAATACCAAATCGAATGGATTTAATAAAATTAAATATTTAAGTGCTTCTTCTGCGTTTAACGCAAAATGAAATTCAAAGTCATTATTTTTAATTTCATTTCTAAAAAGATGTTTAAACAATAGTTCTGTATCTTTTTCATCATCAACTAATAATATCTTTAGCATTTCCATTTTTTTTATTATAACTCTAAATTAATAGTAAATTCAGTATACTCATTCAATTTACTTGAAACTTTTAATTCTCCACCATGAGCTTTCACAATATCATGACTTAAACTAAGTCCAAGTCCCGTTCCTGATCCTGTCGGTTTAGTTGTATAGAAAGGTTCAAATATTTTTGAAATCAAGTCGTTAGGAATTCCTTTTCCATTGTCTCTAACTTTAATGATTAAATTTTTGTTATCAACAATTGTAGATAATTCAACTTTTGGGTAATAATCACTTGAGTTTTTACATTTTTCATTGACTTCATAAAAAGCGTTATTTAATAAATTTAATAACACCCTTGCCATGTCCTCTTTTATGAGATGAATTTTAGGTGAATCAATTGAAAAATTCTTCACTATTTCGCAATTAAAATTTACATTATTAGCTCGCATCCCATGGTAAGAAAGGTTTAAATACTCTTCGCAAAGTTTGTTTATATCAACTAAAATCATTTCGCCTTTTGTTGACCTACTGTGTTCAAGCATACTTTTCACTATGCCATCTGCACGTTTACCATGTTCATTAATCTTACCTAAAACATCTTTTAAATCATTAGCAATGTGGCTTCTTTCATCATTATTTTTACTTCCTAAAAAATCATCTAATAACTCTTTACCAATTTCTGAAAAATTGGTAACAAAGTTCAATGGGTTTTTTATTTCATGTGCAATGCCAGCAGTTAACTGACCTAAGGAAGCCAATTTTTCTTGCTGTATCAATCTACTTTGTGAGGCTTCTAACTCTTTTGATCTGGCTTGAAATTTTTCTTCTAAGATTTGGTTTTCTTTTTCTAATATGGCCTTAAGCTCAATATCTTTTTGACGCAATATTTTTTCCTTTTCAAGTTCTTCTTTTGCTAATTGCTGACGGATAACAGCAAATCTTGAGGCAAGGGAGAGCGAGAAAAAGGTAAGTTGCATTACTTCACCTGTTTGCAGAAACTCGCTCCAACCTAAACCTAGAATACGAACAGGTAATAAATGCAACATTTGCATAATCATGATTATTGCTCCAGTAAAATAAAACAATAGTGCTGAAAAGAAATACTTGGCAGGAAGATAATGCTTTTTAAAATAAATCAATCCTGCTGCAATTGCTATAATATTTAAAGTAACAGAAGAAAGCAAGAAATTTAATATTGTAGCAATGCTGTTAAATTCTAAAATTGTACACAACTCTGAAACAAAATAACTAATAAAAATAATGTTCAAGGCTTTATCCAACTTAGGATACCACAATTTTATATTGAGCATTTTCTTTGCAAAAAGTATATAAAAAATTAGAATAATTGAACCTGTGTGATTCACAGCTGTGAATTGATAATAAGAATTCTCGAAATACTTTTGAATAAAACCTCCTTCGGTTATTAAAATAAAACTGCAAAAAGACAAGTTGTATCCTACATAATATAAATAGGCATTATCTTTCACAATCCAATAAATAAAGAAATTATACAAAGCCATCAATAAAATGGCTCCTAAAACAAAAAACATAAATTTTTGATTATTTTCTTCATGCTCATAAAAGCTCGATGCTTCAAATAATTGCAAAGGAACGGGTGAATAATCAAAATCTGGTGAACGCAAATTTTTAACTTCAATATATACTAACTTTGATTGTTTGGGTTCAACACTTAGTTCAGCAAAGCTGGCAGGTCCACTTATAATTTTTCTATCATTATTCTTTAAAAGCAAACCACCTTTCGTAAGCCGAAAGCCTTCAATAGTATCGCCAATATAAAAATTTATATAGTCAAACTTAGTTGTACCTATAAGCAAATTGACTTTCTTTAAAGAGGAATTAGTTAATTGAAAGCCTAACCAATAGTGTCTGTTTTTTTTGTTAATTTCATCTATATCAATCAGTTTCAATTCAGCATTTAATTTACCATTTAATATATCCTTTATGTTACGATTTTTCGCTTCAATTCCATATAAGTTTGATTCAATATTTTTTTCTTCATTAAGCTTTGAAACATCAATACTTATGAGGTCTTTAGCAAAAACATAATTTAAACTAAAAAATACAATTAATGAAAATACTAATGACTTCATAAACAAATTATCTTTAACCGTATTAAAATTGATTTACATTTTGGTGAACATAGGATAAATCCCACTCTGGATAAATTATTTTAATATTCATATTTTTAGAAATAGCTCTTGCAGTAAGTAACCCAGAAACTACAGCACCTTCAACGAATCCTGCATTTAATCCATTTTGTATCCAATCGCCAGTTACATATAAATTATTTACTCCATGCCCAGAAGTAGTTAAACGCTTTGCTGAGCTACCAACAACTGATAACACATAACGCTCCGAAGGGTCAATATTAGCTCTGTAATATTGGCTTACAAGCCTTTCTTCACCAATCCCTTCATTAATATCAATCAACAAATTCCAATCAAATACATCATTTTGGAAGGTTTCTGGCATTAAATGATTCACATGCTGCGCAAAAAATTCTTTCATATTATTAAGTACTCTCATTTTTTCCTTAGTTGGAAATGTGCTATCAGTGTATGGCGGAATTTCACTTGGCTCATCCAATACACCACATACATAAGAAATATACTTTGGTTGATGATTCAAAGGCCATTTTTCTCTTTCAAGTAATCTATTCATTTCTGAAAAGGTGTCAAGAGGTTCGCAATAAGTACTTAGTAATTTTTGGGGAACTAAATTTAGTTCTTCTGGAGATTTATTCATCCACCACTGCAGGGCCTGTGTTTGTACAGTTTTTATGCTATCAGCCATAGATTTCCAAGCATCATTAGTGTTAATAATTTCGGGGCAAAGTTCCTTAACACTCTCAACAGAAGCTCCAAGAATAATGTCATCAAAATCCAATCCTCTTTTAAGAGTAATTAATTCCTTAGCCTTCCAATTTGTCCATGAAGATTCTAAATTAATATTTTGATTCTGAAGTTCTTCAGCATCAGCTGATTCTAAACGTTCATAAATAGGCTCAGTTGGCCAACATTTTAATCCATTAACTTCGAGATGTGGATCATACTCACCAATGGTATTCACTTGTTTTTCTATTTCAATGCTATCAATGTTTGTTTGATCATTACTTAAATTTAGATGCTTCGCTTTATGAAAAAACTTCACTTGAATGTTATCATGTTTTTTGAAGCATTCGTATATTGGGCCAAAAATGGTATCTCCCATTCCAGCTTGCATTCGCCAAACAAAATGTTGCTTACAAGTAAATGCTAAGCGCAAAAATATTCTTAAAATTGTTCCTGCTTCAATATTGGGCGCATTTACATTCCCTTTTAGAAAAGCAAAAGGACCATCATACATACTTTTAACTAAAGGTGAACAAGTAGTAATTTGTGCATCCGCACCATGCTTAATGAGCCATTCAATATAATCAATATCGTTAATTAAATCGAAATCGAGAACAAGATTTCCATTTCTGTTTTGTAATACGTTATCTTTAAGCATACCGCTAACAATGCTAACAAACAAATCAATTCCAATCCAAAAGCGCCTAGCATCATTATTTGATTCAACCTCTTTGCCTACATAATCCCAAATCCATTTTCTTAAGTTATGTAACAAAGCAATGTGAAAGTCAAAGTGGTGTTCAGTCCAAATGGTGAGCTCTACCAACATTTTTCCGGTAGTCACTAATAGCCTTTCAATAACGTGTTCAGTACCATGCACAATGGTATCCTCAGTTTTTTTGAATAAGTTAAGAAGGGCATCAGGAATAATAGAGTGGTGATGATTTTGTTGTATATTGTTTGCTTCGTGTTCTTTATTTTTTCCATTAATCCATGTTTTAAAAGCAGCTAAAATATCATCGAATCCACTTTGCAGCAAATCTTTTACCGTAGGCACTTTGCCATCTCCTGGAATTCCTTCAATATTTGGAAAATCAATTTTCCAATCAATCCATTTACTAAAAACGTTCTCTGTAAAAATCATAAAAGACTGACCTTTAAAAGCATCATCAAATGTAGCTAGAGGATGTGTTGCAGGTCTATTCAGTTCTTCATAAACGCTTTTCATTAAAATGAAAGCATTTTCATAAAAACCCATCCATAAATGCAAGCCGTGTTCTTCAATTCTATAGCCAATTTTTCTATTCACACCACTTGCACCTTTACCACCAATTCGCCAACCCAATTGATAAATTGTAATTTCATAATTTTCATGAAAATCAGGTAATTTTGTTAGGTTATAAACTGCAGTCATAGCTGATAAACCTCCACCAATTACAACTATTTTTTTTCTTTTTGAAGTGCTCATTTTAAACCTTCTGTTGTTTATAATTTTTAAATAAATAAATATAAATTAAATCCAGTATTAAACTTGCTACCCCCATACTCAACAGATATCCATTTTTTGGCCATAAAAAAAATGAAGCAATGGTAATTGTGCCTGTTCCAATCATTTTCCACCAAGCTACTTTAATATCAAAACCCTTATATCTTAAATGGGGAGAAATAATTAATTGGTAAATATATAATGAAGACATAACTACATTAATGAGTAGCGCAGAAACAACACCTAATTGATTGTCATCGCCATCTTCGGCCATATAAAAGACAATTAAAAACCAAACAATTAAATAAAACAAATAGATGCTGTAATAATTACTTCTTATCCAATCATTGAAAATTTTTTGTTTATTATATTTGAGAACTTGATAATTAATAAACAAATCCATAAAAAACCATATCATACAACCCCACAAAAAGAGCCTCCCTAAATCGCCTTTGAATATAAACGACCATGAAAACTCCCATGCAATATTTCCTGCAGCCACAATCATGGGCATTTCATTAAATTTATTTTTAAATCCATTTCTTATAATATGAAAATAGGCTAAATACCAAAATATAAATCCTGAACCTAACAATAATAAATCAATACCATTATACTCATTATAATTTGTATGCCCAAGAAGTGTTTCAATTAATTTTTCCCAATAATTCATAGCAATTTTTACTATCAGATTGAACGATAAACTTCTTCGCCTGTTCCAAATGAAAGATCAATATTTACTCTGAAAGACCAATCGGTTTCACAAATTAGAGGAATTCCCAATGCTTCAGCAATTGGGTATGTTGCCACATCATTAATACTTACAGTAAATTTGCTAGTGTAGATACTTGCTCCATGAAAAGCGGTAACATGACCATTTACTTCCATTATAGCCTGATAACATGCTTTACTAGCATCGGCTATATCTCTGAACTGACGTAAAAATACAAGTGGAACTTCGGCATGCCAAAGATCTTTCATTTCTTGCATATAAAATTTCAACCCTTTATGAAATTCATTATTGGTTGGTTTTAATTTAGAAGTAATTTTTTTCCACATTTCAAGGCTGTCTTGAATGGCCTCTTCTTCTTCAATAGTTTCTGAGATTTGTCTATTAATGTTAATTAATGGCTGCATGTAAGCCCTTTCTTCAGGATTAAACTTCTTGAATGCAATAGCAGAAAGTGAAAGATTATACACAAAATCTGGCCCCTCGGGCATATGAAAAATTCCTATACTTTTAGGGAAGCCATAGGTTTCGCGGCCAACCGCCATTGAAAGTGGATTATCTACAAATGTAAATGGAGCAAACAAAAATAATCTTTCAGCATTCCATTCTTCACCATCTTTCGTACATTCAGCTAAAATAATAAAAGTTAAAAGGGCTTTTTCACTGGCGTAACCCATTTTTACATCACTAGCCAATGAATGACCATTCGCTGAATAAGTAAATGAAAACATTATTTTGTCGGAAGCGACAATGTACTTTTTATCTGGCCGATCACTCATAAAATTTAACCTTTGATCAACAGTGGCTTGCATTGCAGCAATGCTACCAGTGACAACAAAGGAATAAATTTGAGTAAATTTTTCTTGAATTGGATGGTCAAGTTCAATATTTCCGGAGTAATTAATGAATGGTGGCTTCATTTTTAGAGTTTTAAAATAATTGGGCTAATTTATACAAATTATTGAATTTAACATTTTTATATTAACCATTAAATTAAAACATGCTCTTTTAAAATATAATTTCATTGAAATCAATTACCTTCGCGCCCTCAATGAAATATAGGTATTTTCTTAAAATTGCGTATGATGGTTCACCTTATTGTGGCTGGCAAACACAGCCTAACGCATTAACAGTTCAACAAAAATTGCAAGAAACCATGCAAATTTTTTGTGATTTGCAAGGAGATACTTTAGGTTGTGGAAGAACTGACACTGGGGTGCATGCAAAAGAATTTTACCTTCATTTTGATTGTGGCTCACCCATTGAGCATGCAAATGAGTTTATATATAAATTAAACCGTGTTTTGCCCGATAGTATTGTAGTTTGTGAACTTTTAAAAGTAGGAAATAATGCACATAGCAGATTTGATGCAGCTAGCAGAACCTATGAATATCACATACTTCAATCTAAAAACCCTTTCATTAAAAATGCCTGGTACAACAATTCGATACTCGATATCTCTTTAATGAATCAAGCTGCTAATTTGCTTCAATCATATGAAGACTTTACCTCATTCAGTAAAAGTAATACTCAAGTTTTCACCAATAATTGTTATATTATGCGAGCACACTGGGAACAAAAAGAACAACTTCTTATTTTCACCATTGAGGCCAATCGTTTCTTGCGAAATATGGTAAGAGCTATTGTAGGAAGTATGGTTGATTTGGGTAAAAACAAATACGATTTAAATCATTTTAAAAATATTATTGAAAGTAAAAATCGTAGCAAAGCAGGCTTGTCTGTTCCTGCTCAAGGGCTTTTTTTGACTCAAGTTAAATACCCCGAAAACTATTTTGAAAAACAAGCAAAACTTTTTTATCAACCTAAGGTTTAATTATGTCAGTTGCAGGTAAAGCCTTTGATTTTAGGCTCTTCAAAAAAATAATCACTTTTACAAAAGGACATAAAAGTTTACTTTGGGGTGCAGCGCTACTAACTTTAGTGGGTGCAATTTTATCTCCTCTACGGCCCTATTTAGTGCAGTATGCTTTTGATGAATATATTACAAAAAATGATTTACATGGGCTAGGTAAAATGAGTATAATAATCATAATAGTGCTCATCATGGAAACTGCAGTGCAATATTTTTCGGGTTTCATCAGTAATTTATTAGCACTGCATGTGGTGCATGAAATTAGAATGAAATTGTACAAAAAGTTAATCAATTACAAGCTCGATTATTTTGACAGAACACCAGTTGGAACACTTGTAACAAGAAGTATAAGTGATATTCAAAACATTTCAGATGTTTTTTCTCAAGGCTTTTTAGATATAGCTGGTGATTTATTAAAAGTAATCATCATTATTTTGGTGATGTTTTTTACCAATTGGAAAATCACCTTACTAAGCTTAAGTACCATTCCTGTTTTATTATATGCCACCTATATTTTTAAAAATGCTATAAGAGCTGCTTTTAATGATGTTCGCACTCAGGTTGCACATTTGAACGCCTTTGTTCAAGAACATATCAACGGTATGAGTGTAGTTCAAATATTTAATCGTGAAAAACAAGAGTACAACAAGTTCAATGAAATTAATGCTGCCCATCGCAATGCTAATAATAAATCAGTTTGGCATTATTCAGTATTTTTTCCAGTGGTGGAAATATTATCGGCCACGAGTATTGGGTTATTGGTATGGTGGGGTGCCAAGGAAACCCTACAAAGTAATTTGTCGATTGGTGTTATCGTAGCCTTTATAATGTATATCAATATGTTATTTCGACCTATTAGACAGCTCGCTGATCGTTTCAATACACTTCAAATGGGCATGGTTTGCAGTGAAAGGGTGATTAAAGTAATTGAATCAGATGAATTTAATGTCAATAATGGCACTCTGAAACCAGCGCATTTACATGGAAAAATTGAGTTTAAAAATGTTTGGTTTGCCTATCAAAATGAGGATTGGGTAATTAAAAATGTTTCATTCATTATTGAACCAGGGCAAAAAACTGCCTTTGTGGGCGCAACAGGTTCTGGAAAAACCACCATAGCTTCTTTATTGTGTCGTTTTTATGAAATTCAAAAAGGTGAAATTTTCCTTGATGGTATTGATATTATGCAATACGAACTCAATCACTTGCGCCAATTGATTGGTACCGTAATGCAGGATGTTTTTCTGTTCCCGGGAAGCATTTATGAAAACGTAATTTTAAACAACTCAAAGATTAGTGAAACTGATGTTTTAAAGGCAGCAGATGAAACCGGTATGAAAATATTTATTGATAAATTACCGAATGGCCTGCATTATCAGGTAATGGAAAGAGGCAGTTTATTGAGTACGGGGCAACGCCAATTAATTTCCTTTTTACGTGCTTATCTTTATAATCCATCCATCATGATTTTAGATGAAGCCACCTCTTCTATTGACTCAGAATCGGAACAACTTATTCAAATTGCTTCAGAAAAATTAACGGCCAACAGAACTTCCATTATTATTGCCCATCGCCTCAGCACCATTAAAGCTGCAGATAAAATTTTAGTGCTCGATAAAGGAAAATTGATAGAAAGCGGCAATCATGAAGAACTGATGCAAATGAAGGGGATTTATTTTGAGTTGAATAAGTCGCATCAAAGCAATACAAGTATTTTACTCTAATACCAACAACTTAACACTTAAAGTTATATCCTGATTCGCGCTATCTTTATAATTTAATTTGATAAAATAAACACCTGCACTTACAAATGCTTGCCAATTGTTTTGACAATTGTTGTTTTCATAAACAACTCACCCATGTTTTTGCAAATATTTCTTTAACTTGATTATTGAAAATCATTATCCATGACAACGCTAATAAAAGTTTAACTCATTTGAGTCCATTAAACTTGCTTGCTACCAAATCAAACCTATGTGTAATTCAATTATTAGGGAACTAAATAGATTTAGCAATTAATTTCATTGGCTTCTCTCCTTACAAGTTAATTTTTTTAGATTCCATTAAATCTTTCCTCTCTTTTTTAATTTTTCGCCAATGAATTCAAATATTTATTTCAATTAACAGCCAAAAATAATGTTCAAACAATCAAACATTGATTAAGTTGTTATCAAGTTTACCATATGCAAAAAGAATTAATGATTTAGAAAAGCAAGATATTTAAAAAAATTATTGAATTATTATGAGTTGCACTTTCAAAATAGTTTTGATTGACTAACTTTGTAGCCGTTATTTAAAAGACTTCAAATGGCTAATGCTAAATACATTTTTGTAACCGGTGGTGTTACTTCATCTCTCGGAAAAGGAATCATTTCAGCATCTTTGGCCACTTTGCTACAATCACGCGGGTTTAAAGTTACTATCCAAAAGCTCGATCCTTATATTAATGTTGACCCTGGCACCTTAAATCCATACGAACATGGCGAGTGCTATGTAACAGATGATGGTGCTGAAACTGACTTAGATTTAGGTCATTATGAACGTTTTTTAAATGTGTCAACATCACGGGCCAATAATATTACCACTGGTAGAATATACAAATCGGTAATTGATAAGGAGCGTCAAGGTGTATACCTAGGGAAAACTGTTCAGGTAATTCCACATATTACTGATGAAATAAAAAACAGTATTAAATTATTAGCCAAAAATAAAGCTTTTGATTTTGTAATCACAGAAATTGGTGGTACCGTGGGCGATATTGAATCATTACCCTACATTGAGGCTGTTCGCCAAATGAAATGGGAAATGGGCAAAAATTGTTTGGTTATTCACTTAACACTTATCCCCTATCTGGCTGCTGCTGGCGAATTAAAAACCAAACCAACCCAACATTCTGTTAAAGCGCTTTTAGAATACGGTATTCAGCCCGATATTTTGGTTTGCCGAACCGAAAAGCCTTTAAATAAGGAAATCAGAAGAAAAGTGGCCTTATTTTGCAATGTTGAACCTGATGCCGTAATTGAAAGTATTGATGCATCTACTATTTATGATGTTCCTTTTTTAATGAAAGAGGAAAAATTAGATGAAGTGGTGTTGCGTAAATTACATGTTGAAGCTGAGCATAAACATGAATTAGGCCCATGGAGTAAGTTTATCAAAAAATTAAAAAATCCTACGCGTGAGGTTAATATAGCACTGGTAGGAAAATATACAGAGCTCAAGGATGCATACAAATCAATCTCTGAATCTTTTATTCATGCAGGTGTAGCTAATGATGCCAAGGTAAATGTACAATGGATTTCTTCAGAAGACATTACTTCAGAAAATATCGAAAAGAAACTTAAAAATGTAAGCGGAGTACTTGTGGCTCCTGGCTTTGGAGAAAGAGGTATTGAAGGTAAAATTAATACCATCAAATATGTTCGCGAAAATAATATTCCTTTCCTTGGTATTTGTTTAGGGATGCAATGTGCTGTGATAGAATTTGCTCGCAATGTTTTAGGTTATCAGAATGCGCACAGCTCTGAAATGAACAATGAAACTACCCATCCAGTCATAGATTTGTTAGAAGATCAAAAGAAAATAGTGAACAAAGGCGGCACCATGCGCCTTGGAGCTTATAATTGCGCCATTAAGGAGAATACCTTGGCTTCAAAAATTTATAAGGCCGAAACCATATCTGAAAGACATCGCCATCGCTATGAGTTTAACAATAAATACCTAGATGAATATGTAAAAGCAGGCATGATTAACAGCGGGATGAACTCAAAAACACACTTGGTAGAAATAGTTGAAATTCCTACACACCCTTTCTTTATTGGCGTGCAGTTTCATCCTGAATATAAAAGTACAGTTGCACAACCTCATCCTTTATTTGTGAATTTTGTGGCTGCTGCCTTAAAACAAGTAAAAAAAGATTAGTTAAACTATTTTAAACTGCATTTGGCAAAGCAAAAACATTAAAAATTACTGCTTATATTTGCACTTATGCCGCGTATTATGTGCTTTGATTATGGAACCAAAAGGGTTGGAATAGCTGTAACCGACAATCTTCAAATGATTGCAAGTGGTTTATGTACAATACATCCTGATAAAGTTGAAGAATTTCTACACACTTATTTTAAAACAGAGGTTGTAGAACTTTTTGTGGTTGGATTGCCAAAAAAATTAGATAATACTGTGAATGAGGTTGAAAGATACATCAAAGGTTTCATTAAAAAAATTCAAATTCAATTTCCTCAAATTCCTATAGAACGAATAGATGAACGATTTACATCAAGCATAGCGCAACAAAGCATGTTACAAGGTGGTTTAGGAAAACAGGCACGACAAAATAAAGCCTTAGTGGATCAAATTAGTGCTACGCTCCTACTTCAAAATTATCTTAACCAAAATATTAATAAAACTATTTCATAAATGATTTTACCTATTGTTGCCTACGGAGATCAAGTGCTTAAAAAAAAGGCAGTAGATATTGATAAGGACTATCCTGAATTGGATACATTAATCAAAAATATGTTTGATACCATGTATGAGGCGAATGGAGTAGGTTTAGCTGCTCCTCAAATTGGAAAATCAATACGCCTTTTTGTTGTTGATGCCAGCCCTTTTGAAGATAAGGAACCCGATTTAAAGGACTTTATACAGGTTTTTATTAATCCAATTATAGTTGAAGAAAATGGAGAAGAATGGTCCTTTAATGAAGGATGCTTGAGTATTCCTACCGTTCGTGAAGATGTAATGCGTAAACCTAATATTTTGGTGCGTTATTATGATGAAAACTTTGAATATTATGAAGAAGAATTTGAAGGTTTAGCCGCAAGAGTAATCCAACACGAATACGATCATATTGAAGGTAAATTGTTTACCGACCGATTAAGTTCATTCAAAAGAACCTTGCTCAAAGGGAAGCTAAACGACATTGCAAAAGGTAATGTTGAAGTTGATTATAAAATGAAATTTCCTAAAAAATAATATGAAAATAAAATTCAAATTTCTTAACTTTTTAATGTTTTCGGTGGTTGCCTTGTGTATTAGTGCTTGTGGAAATGATGAATCAAAAAATAGTCAAGACCAAGTGAACAAAACCACACTTGCAACAGGGAAAGAAAGATATCAGCACATGATTGATTCTATTGAGGCCAAAATGCAAGCTACTCGAAATATGGCCTTAGATCATGGTACCGCTATGTTTGCTATGCGTGCATACGATGAATATGCTTCCTATTTTCCTGATGAACAAAAATCACCCGAGTATTTATTTAAAGCAGGCGAATTGGCGAACAGCATGCAACTTTCACAGCCAGCTTTGAGTTATTTAAATAGAGTGATGAATAAATATCCCAATTATAAAAATGCGCCTTACGCATTGTTTATGCAGGGTATGATTTATGATGATCAATTAAAAGACACTGCCAATGCCCGAAAAATTTATAAACAAGTAATTGAAAAATACCCTGAAAGTCAATTAGCTAAAGACGCTGAGGCAAGCATTAATAACCTTGGAAAATCAGTGGAAGACTTGGTGCGAGAATTTGAAAAAAAGCAAGCTGCATCCGCTCAAAAATAAATTTCGAATCCATTGAAGCAAAGTAAAAAAAAACAACTTCCATTATTAGAAGGAATAACTATTAGCGATATTGGTTCTGAAGGTCAGGCCGTGGCTCGTCACAACGATTTAGTTATTTTTGTAAAAGGTGCTGTACCTGGTGATGTGTGTAATATTCAACTCACGCGAAAAAAAAATAAATATGCCGAAGGATTTATAGCAGCAGTTATTAAAAAATCTGATAAACAAACTGAACCATTTTGTAATCATTTTGGTGTTTGCGGAGGGTGTAAATGGCAAAATTTAGATTATACGTGGCAGCTTTTTTATAAGCAAAAACAAGTTGAAGATGCCCTGAAACGCATTGCCAAAGTACCTTTTCAAGAAATTTTACCCATCATTGCTTCGGATAAAACAACTTATTATCGAAATAAATTAGAATTTACTTTTAGCAACAAAAAGTGGCTAAACAAGGACGATTTTAATAAAGCCATTGAAATAAAAAATGCGTCAATAGAAATCAATACTAAGGCTTTTGCTGATAGTGCCGGAAATTCAAATGCACTCGGCTTTCATATTCCTGGGTTATTTGACAAAGTAGTTGATATAGAAAAATGTTGGCTACAAGGGGATTTTAGCAATGAAATAAGGAATGAGATCAGAAATTTTTGTTTAAGAAACAATTATACATTTTTTGATTTAAAAGCACAGCATGGATTAATGCGAAATCTTGTTGTGCGTACCTCCAGCACTGGTGAGTTGATGGTGATTGTTATTTTTCATGAAAAAGATAATGAAAAGATTGAATCCTTGATGCAACATTTATCGGATCAATTTCCACAAATTACCTCCTTGCTATATATTTTAAATACCAAGCGTAACGATACCTTCAGCGATTTGGAAGTGCTAACTTATAAAGGTAAAGATCACATCAATGAAAATATGGAAGGCCTTACATTTAAAATTGGTCCAAAATCATTTTACCAAACCAATGCCAAGCAAGCGGCTGTTTTATATACTTTAGCAAAAAAATATGCCAATTTAAAAGGAAATGAAGTGGTTTATGATTTATATACCGGCACAGGTACTATTGCAAATTTTGTAGCTTCAGATGCAAATAAAGTAATTGGTGTTGAATATGTTGCGGATGCTATTGAAGATGCTAAAATAAATTCAACGGTAAATAATATCAGCAATACAGCTTTTTTTGCTGGCGATATGAAGGATGTATTGAATGATGAATTTATCTCTAAACATGGCAAGCCCGATGTGATTATTACCGACCCACCACGCGCAGGCATGCACATAGATGTAGTAAATAAATTAATTGAAATTAAAGCCCAAACAATAGTGTATGTAAGTTGCAATCCCTCAACACAGGCTCGAGATATTGCATTAATGGCTCATTTATATGATGTTGCCGTTGTTCAACCAGTTGATATGTTTCCACATACGCATCATGTGGAGTGCGTAATTAAACTTGAATTAAAAAAATAAATAATGGAAGTAATAGATAAAAACTATTGGGAAAAAAGATGGGAAAACAAGGAAACAGGCTGGGATACAGGCGCTGTAACTACTCCGTTAAAAACCTATTTCGATCAACTCATTCAAAAAGAAATTAAAATTTTAATTCCGGGTTGTGGCAATGCTTATGAGGCCGAATATTTATTTCTTGAAGGATTTAAAAACACCTATATCATAGATATAGCGGCTCAAGCGCTTGAATCATTTTCTAAACGCGTGCCCAATTTCCCTAAGACCAATTTAATTTGTGATGACTTTTTTAATCATCAAAATCAATATGATTTAATTATTGAACAAACATTTTTTTGCGCACTCGACCCTAAACAACGTGATGCCTATATAAAAAAAATGCATGAATTGCTAAAGCCTAATGGCAAATTGGTTGGGCTACTGTTTAATATTCCATTAAACACCGAGCATCCTCCTTTTGGAGGAAATAAAATTGAATATGAAAAGCAATTTAGTCCTTATTTTAATTTCAAACACTTTGATGTGTGCTACAACTCTATTAAACCAAGAGAAAATAATGAGTTGTTTATTGTGTTAGAAAAGGCTTAGATAATCTTTCTACATTTACCATCATATTTTTATACTTTTGCGTTAATTAAAAAAAATGGAAGAAAGTACTTCACGTGAGAAAATATTAAAAAAAGTTAGGAATGCTTTAATGAACAAACCGGCTAAGGAATCAATTGCAAATATTGATTTTGAAAGCGAAGTTTTTTATAAAGCTGAAGATGAACCTGAATTAATTTTTGCCCAAAACTTTACAGAAGCAGGTGGTAAATTCATTTTTTGCGAAGATAACGCTGTTCTTATCGACAACTTGGATTTTGTGGTGAAAGAAAGTGGCTGGACAAGCGGATTAGCTTGTGAAGAAGGAATTATTCAAGAATTACTAAATATAGCAGAAGTTAAATTTACCGACAAATACACCAGTGAAACTCCAATAGTGGTTTGCAGCTGTGAAAGTTTAATTGCTCGCACGGGGAGCATCATGATTTCGTCTCGTCAAGGAAGTACAAAAGCAGCTATATTGAATGCAAAAATATTAGTCGTAATTGCCTTCACTAATCAATTGGTTGGCGATATGAAAGAAGCTTTGAATGTGGTGAGAAAAAAATATAATGGAAGTTTTCCTAATATGTTAAGCGTAATTACCAATCCTATTAATCAACTTCCTGATGGTAATACCCAAGATTTATTTGTATTACTGATTGAAAATGAAGAAGAATAATTTTATATAATACTATAATGGAAAACTGGACTAAAGTGCATGAAACAAGTGATTTACAATATGCTGAATTGTTGAAATCACTTTTGTTGAATGAAGAAATTGAAGCAGTTACCATGAATCAAAAAGACAGTAGTAATATTATTTTTGGTACTGTTTCAGTATATGTTCCAAATGATATGGTGCAAAAAGCATTAGCAATTATAACAGCTCAGCAAAGTGAGTAATTTTTGGCAAAGGGCAATTACAGGTGCAGCCTATGTAGCGGTGCTTATTGGTATGACTTATTTCCATCCAATTAGTTTAGGAATATTGTTTTTAACTATGACCATTATTGGCTGCAACGAATTTTACAATATAGCTATTAAGGGTGAAAATTTACCTCAAAAAATGATGGGTATTTTAATTGCTGCTAGTGCTTTTTCGCTCAGCTTTTTATATGTTTTTTATGAATTACCAGCCAAGTTTTTAAGTTTACTTATTCCTTTAGTTTGTATCATTTTTATTGGCGAATTGTATCGTAAAAAAAGCAATCCTTTTCGTCAAATTGCCTTTACCCTTCTCGGTATGGTTTGGATTGGATTGCCAATGAGTTTAATCCCATTTTTAGTATACGTAAAAGATGGATTTCATCCAGAAATATTAGTAGGATGTTTTTACTTGGTTTGGGCTAATGATACGGGAGCCTACCTTTCAGGCAGAAAACTAGGGAAAACAAAACTTTTTGAACGCATTTCACCTAAAAAAACATGGGAAGGTGCTGCTGGTGGGGCTATTTTAGCCTTAGCCATAAGCTACCCAATTGCACAATATTATACCGTAATTACTTTTACAGATTGGGTTATATTAGCTGCTATCGCTGTGCTTACAGGCAACTATGGTGATTTGGTTGAATCATTGTATAAAAGAAGCAAAAATATTAAGGATTCTGGCACACTCCTACCCGGTCATGGTGGCATTTTAGACCGCATTGATAGCCTTTTAATGGTTATCCCATTTGTATTTGTTTACTTGTTTTTAAAAGGATAAAAAATGGGATTTGGTCTTATTTCTTAAGTACATCAACTAGGGCCATTTTTTTATTATCGGGACTTAAAGCAATTCTATTTATATTAGTAATGCCACCTGCTTCAAAATTACCACATAAGCGCCAACCCAATTTATAATTTTCATCGGTATAATAAACCAATGCACCTTTTGCACAAAAAACAATATTATGAGTACTTACTACAAAATCCTCAACTCCTTTGTAAAATTCAATTAGCCTTTTAATGTTTCCATTAGGTTCCATACTGCATAACCAGCGCACACTATCACTTTCTAACATAGTAAAATATAATAGTTGATTATTTGAAACTTGCAAACACCTTCCAATATTTTTGGCTACTGTTTTTATTTGTTTTTTTTTGGTTGAACAAATTTGTAAACTAGGTGGTTCAGTTAAAATAAAGGCAGCCACACTGCTATCGTTGAGCCATGCGTAATAACCAACTGAGTCAAAATAAGGAATCAAAACTTTACCATTAAGCCCATTTAAATCATAAGCCCATAAGCGTTGTGTAGAATCTTGTTCAACTTCCACTACACAAACCGCATCTTTAGATGGTGTGAGCCTTGCAGAGTATTCACTAATGCTAGTTTTAGTAAAATTGATATGCTTTTTACTTTTTAAATAATAGCTATAAATATCAGCTTGTAAATCATCACCAATGTGTGTATACAGCATCATTGAATCGTTTAAAAAATAAGGTTGGTTATCATAACCTTTGCTATTGGTCACGTTTTTAGCTGCACCAAAATAAATATTACCTTCTTTCATCCGAACGTCTGCTAAATATATCTCCGACTCCATGGTGATTTGAGAAAACAATTTGGTACAAGCAAATAGGATGATCGAAAACAAACTAATAATTACTTTCATTTTTCTTTGGTGTATAAATGGTAATATTAAAATTATCTACATAAACTTTTTCCTTTGTAGGATGCCATAAATAAACAAATAATTCATCATTTAAGGAACGAACTTCAGGACTCAAATAATAATATTCCATATGGTTCCAAGCATTTTTTTTCAGATCATTATTCATTAAATATTTGTTTCTATATTTGTATGTTCCATTTTCACCATGATTAAATAATGCCACAATTCGAGGACCTTCTGTTAAATAATTTTCAGGAATAAAAAAATCAATTGCCACTTTAATCCAAAAATGATCTTGTTGTGTAACTTCATTGAATTTTAATTTCAATCCATCAACAAATTCATTGGTTTCATTCATAAATATAGAACTATGGTCATTATTCCCAATGCTATCACAAAAAGTATATTCTTTGCCAATTGGGGCCAATTTATAAGTTTGATCCCATAACGTCTTTTGATCATAGTTTGATAAGTCAGGAATACCTTCATTTTCATCAGCACTGCGGTTCACTAACAACAATTTTTCTGCATTTTGAGGTCTTTCAGTTTTAAAAAATATTTTTTTGTAGTAGGCAAAGGTCATTCTTTCATGGTCCAAAATATCACGACTAAACTGCCAAGCTTGAAATAAATTTAACATCATTAAAAAGGCAAAAGGAATGAGTGTAAAATTTCCAAAAATTGAAAACAAATACTGTAAACCAAAGCCTAAGCTTAAAGCCAATAAAGGATAAACCGATAAAATTGCTCTTTGGCTATAACTGCCGCCAGCGTACCACCAACATGACCAACTCGAAATTATATAAACAGACAAAATTATTGGAACTATTAATCCTAAAAAAATAGAGCGTTGTTTTAAATACACTTGATACAAAGATAAAACAGCAATTAAAGCTATAGGCGTATAAACAAACCAACCTTTTCGAAAACTAAATAAAAATTGATAGGTATAGGGAGCAAAGAAATCAAAACCTTCTCCTGGATTTTGATAACTGTAGTACAACCATTGTCCAGTACCGTTTTTCCAATAAAGCATTTGTATAAAAAAAGGCATTAAAAACATACAAACTCCCATGGATAATTTAGGTATGGAAGACCAAATAAATGTCCATTTTTTATATCTAATTTCAGCATCATTAATACTCCATAAAATTGGTATCAACACACAAACTATTTCATTTGGTCTAATAAGGGTAATAACCCCACTAATAATAGTTATGTAAAAAAAGTGTTTCCATAAAAAATATTGATTCCACTTTATACTGTAATAAATTAACATAGCATACATTGCAAATAACGGCACATGCGTTAATAAGGAATATTGTATAGTTAACTGCACATAATTGCTGGCAAATACAATTAATAAAAATGAAATAATGGCAATTTTAGACTCAAAATAATGAAACAACACCTTCATCAAATAATTCAATCCAATTATTGAAAACAAGAACAATCCAATTTCAATTACAACTCCATAAATGGCACTAAATCCATCTTGTTTATATCCAAAAATTGGGGCCAAGTAATGAGCAATAAAAAAGAAAGGAGCAAATAAAAACGACATGCCCATACTATATTTTATTATCCAATTGCCAGTTTCTGGAAATTGATTAATTTGATAAAGTGTGGCTGTACTTTCATACTCGGCCACAATATGATTCAACCAATCTTGTTGTATTAAGTAAGGGTCATGATAAATAAATTTAGCTGGTAAATACAAGTAATAACCAAAAACATCCCACGATAATAAATGATGTTCAGGAAAAATATATTTCAGCATCAACAACACAAAAGCGGTAAACAGCAAAGTAATTTTACCATGCCAACTAACTCCTGAATTGCCTGCTAATTCATTCACTTGCCACTCACTAGGTTTTTTGTTTCTTTTTTTTAGCAGCCGGAAATAAAATGTTATTCAAAATTAATCGATAACCTGGTGAATTTGGGTGTAAACTCAAATCGGTTTGAGGGTCACCTACATAATGTTGGTAATCTTCTGGATCGTGCCCTCCATAAAAAGTCCAGGTACCTTTGCCATACTCACCATGTATATAACGGGCTTCATTAAGTGATTTATTGTCACCCATAATTAATACACCAGGTTTAATGATATTTTTATTAAAGGCTGTAGTTTGTCCCATAAAACCTTTAATAATATTCTCATGATTTTGACATAACATACTTGGAACCGGATCCCATTTTGCACTAAAGTCAAACAGTACAAACAAATCATTTTTTTGAGGCACGGTACGAGGTACTTTTATATCAATATTGCTAAACTCGTATTCCATGGGATTGGTAACTAAATTATAATTAGTAAATGCAAAACTTTTACTATAATCAATTTTGGTAGTGTAATTGGATGTTGTGCCATCTCCATCAAACATGCTTTCGCATATATCAACGCCTTCGGCAGCCAGCGCTATATCATAACTATCAGTAGCCGAGCACATAGCAAAAAGAAAACCTCCACCTGCTGTAAAATCTCTAATTTTTTGGGCCACAGTTAATTTTAATTGCGATACTTTTTTAAATCCTAAACGAGCTGCAGTTGCTTCACTAAGTCTTTGCTCTTCTTGATACCAAGCAGCATTGCGATACATAGCATAAAATTTACCATATTGACCTGTAAAATCTTCATGATGTAAATGCAACCAGTCGTACATAGGTAATTTTCCTGAGAGCACTTCATCATCATAAACCACATCATATGGAATTTCTGCATAAGTAAGCACCATAGTTACCGCATCATCCCATGGTAATTTATTTTTTGGGGAATACACAGCCACCTTGGGTGCTTTTTCTAATTTTACCTCATCCATATTGGCCTCTGGATTTGCAATCTCTTGCAAAATGGAACTTGACTTTGCATCAGCAATGATTTCGTACGATACCCCTCTAATTAAACATTCATTCTCAATTGCTTTTATATTTTTAATCATAAAACTACCTCCACGGTAATTTAATAACCAACTTATCTCCACATCGTTTTTCAGTGTCCAATAAGCAATACCATAGGCTTTTAAATGATTTTTCTGCTCCAAATCCATTGGAATGAGCAAATATGATGCGAAACTGCTAAAAGCAACACTTAAAAATAATACACTAAAAATAATTCCCTTTTTAATCATAAGCCATGATATTAACTCAAAGGTAGTAAATTATTACTTTAATGTTCAATGCTTAACTTTTTTTAATGCTTGTTCAAAATGTACAAATAAAAAAGGGATACAATATATTGCATCCCTTTTCATTCAAATTTAATAAAAACTATTTTTTTGCTGGAGCCTTAGCAGCTTCAGTTGCTGCAGAAACCATGTTACGTGTAACTTTAATAGTGGCTACAACCATATTAGGAGTATCTAACAATTCAATATTACTTACTGGAATCTCAGATACTCTTATGCTTTTTCCAATATCTAAATCATCAATTTTAATTTCAATACTGTCTGGTAAATGGGCTGGCAAAGCCTTCACTTTCAATTTTCTTACATTTAAAGTTAACTTACCACCTGCTTTAACACCAATTGAATTTCCTGTAGTATGAACTGGAATATCAATCACTACTGGCTTGTTGTCAAACATCTCTAAAAAGTCAATATGCATTATTTTGTCATTAATGGGATGAAATTGAATTTCTTGCATTAACGCTTTGTATGAATTACCATCAATGTTTAATTCCACACTTAACACTTCTGGAGTATACACCAATGGCAATAAGTCATTGTATTTTACTGAAAAAGTTTTTTGCTCTTTACCTCCGTAAAGTACGCATGGTACCGCGCCTGCATTACGCACCGCTTTTGCATCTTTTTTCCCTACGTTCGTTCTTGACGAACCGCTAATAGATACTGATTTCATTTAATTTGTTTTTGTTAACCTCAGTAATTCCCGCCTTTACTTTGGTTGTTATTTATAATTATTATTACGGGTAATTTTTATGATATAAAATAAGAACTTATTGATTCAAAATTGTGCACTCGTTTAAATACATCAGCAAATAAATCTGCTACAGTCAACACTTTTATTTTACTCGAACTTACATCAGCTTTCAATGGAATTGTATCGGTAACTATCAATTCGGTCAGCTTTGATTTTTCAATGGTTTCGTAGGCCTTTCCTGATAAAATAGGATGAGTACAAACAGCCCTAACACTATTAGCTCCTTTATCCATCATTATATCTGAAGCCTTTGCTAAGGTACCTGCTGTGTCCACAATATCATCAACCAAAACTATGTCCTTACCTTCCACATCTCCAATCAATGTCATGCTTTCTATTTTATTGGCTACTTTACGTTGTTTGTAACAAATAACAATGTCGCAATTCAAATATTTTGCGTAAGCATTTGCTCTTTTAGAACCACCCATATCAGGCGCTGCCATGGTTAAATTCGGCAAATTAAGTGATTGAATGTAAGGTAAAAAAATACTTGAAGCATATAAATGATCTACTGGAACATCAAAAAATCCTTGTATTTGGTCGGCATGCAAATCCATAGTGATAATGCGCGTTACACCTGCCGAACTCAATAAATTCGCCACTAATTTTGCGCCAATGGCAACTCTTGGTTTGTCTTTTCTATCTTGACGAGCGAATCCAAAATAAGGCATAACCGCAATAATTTGATTTGCAGAGGCCCTTTTTGCCCCATCTATCATCAACAACATTTCAAATAAATTATCGGTTGGTGGAAAAGTAGATTGTATAATAAAAACATCTGCACCTCTTACTGTTTCCTCAAACGAAGGCTGAAACTCGCCATCACTAAATCTTGATACAGTCATTTTACCCAATTCTTGACCATAGCTTGCAGCTATGTTAGTAGATAAGTACATAGATTGTGTACCCGAAAATATTTTTACTTGAGATTCCATGTATGTATGCCAAAAAAGGAGTGCAAATGTAATATATTAATTTCAAAATAAAAACAATAATTGGCGGCTAATTTTTATCGCCTCAAAACAAATTTTTATCGCTTTAAACTTCACTGGGGCAAGTCCTTTTGCCAAGCCTTCATCATGATCATTATCTGGCAAAAGGTCGGGCCATCCGCTATATCTCCCAATTTCATCTTTCAGGTTGCCGAAGCGCATAAATACATGGGAGGATGCCGCTTCTGTCCCTCTTGCATTTGTAAAATTTCATATAATAAAGGTGGGGTACAACTTTAATTTATAAAGTTTTAAAATTAAATCATATAACTTAATAAACCTATTAAACATACCAAAAAATATCCTGGAATGGCAGCTGCACCAGCGTAATCCTTTGCTATACGTTGGCCTAAAAATAAACTTAAAAACGAAATACTACACAAAAACAATCCATAAAAGCCAATGGGATTCAACAAATTCTTGGCAAAGAAAACACCTGTAAAACATAAAACTCCACCACATATTTCAAGTAAAGTGAGCACAAACAATAAAATCTTACTTTGCCCTTTTAAAATACTTTTGC
>DAORKI010000015.1:0-50672 GCA_035439485.1 Bacteroidia bacterium | reverse complement strand
AATTTTTCTAATCAGCTAAACGCCTTCCATCATATTTTTTTTAACGCCATTTTCACAAGGCCAACATCTCTCCCGTTTAAAAATGACTTTTTGAGGGACGACTAGTTAATACAATTTTTGGGCGCAGACAGCTATCACCGAAAAACTGAGGGATGGGTGCTACATGGTTATGATTTTTTTCTAATCTTTCACATAAACCCGATACTCCCATGGCTTTAAAATCATTTCATCCTCAATTTTAATTGTCCCTTTTTTATCGGTAAATAATTCAGTGTAGTTTGGGGCAAATAAATATCTTTCGAATCTAACATTGGCATCCTTATTGGATAAGTTTAATATTACCACCAATTCATCTTTCCCTTTTCTTCGGTAAAATGAATAAACTTGATCGGGTTTATTATTCAAAATCTTAGCAAATGCACCACCCGATTCAGAATGTAACAAGGCATTGTTCCTTCTTTTTAATGATAATAGTCTGGTATAAAAATCGGCATTGGCATAACTTCCCCAAACAATGGGATCCTTATCATACATTTTTAATTTTTTATCAAGTCCAGCTTCTTGACCACTATATAATAAAGGCATTCCATACAAAGTAGCACTCAAAACATAAAATGGCTTAGCGGCATCTCCAAAAATCTGCTTATCGCTACCATTCAATGAATTTTCTTCATCATTACTTGTATAATACATGCGCACGCCTTTAGGAGAAAAATAGTACTTATCCTCCCCTAAAATATCATCTATAACTCGGGCTGGATATTCGCCTTTAGCCACTTTTTTAAATATTTCAAAAGCTTTCCAAGTATAGGTCATGTTAAAGGCGGCATGGAATTCGGGTTTATCTCCTTCTGCTAACATAAATATATTTGGATTAACAGCAACTAAAGCTTCATGCATTTCTATCCAAAAGTCAAGTGGTACTAAATCAACTTTATCGCACCTAAAACCATCAATTTTGGTTTCTGTTAACCAGTATTTCATGGCATCAATCATGGTGCTGCGCATAGTTTTATTATCATAATTTAAATCAATAACATCATTCCACTCTGTGGTTGGGGCTACAAATTTACCTTCTGCATTTTTGGTGTAAAAATCTGGATTGGTCTCCGTCCACTTATGATCGGGGGCAGTATGATTAGCTACCCAATCAATAATAACATGCATACCAAGTGAGTGTGCATAATTTACTAGGTGCTTAAAATCTTCAAGGCTACCAAATTCTTCATTAACTGAACGGTAATCTTTAACAGCATAATAACTACCTAATGTACCTTTGCGGTCCTTTACTCCAATTGGAAAAATAGGCATAAACCACAAAATATCAATTCCCATCGACTTTAATCGAGGTATTTCTTTTTCGAAGGACTTAAAGTTCGAATTTTTGGCATATTGTCTTAAATTTACTTCGTAAATATTACTGTTAATCGACCAAAGAGGTTGATTAATGTATTTTACGTCTGGCCTTGGCTTAATACCATTTTCTATATTCTCTTCCTGCGCCATTACAGTGATATTAAACATACCACACCAAAATAAAATAAACAACAAATACCTGCTTTTAATTTCCATATAATTTAAATTTATTAAAATTCATTTTGATTTCAATCCAAAGGCTAAGGTAATCATAAGCTATCATTTATTCAATTTTTTAGCTTTATTTATAATATTCAAACATTAATCATTTCTTGCCTTTATCATAAAATTGAATTTATACGCAAAGCAAATAATGATTAAAATAAACTTATTGTGTTGTTATTATCTCAAATGAATGTGGAGGCAATTCAATAATCAAATCATTATTATCAATATTGAATTTAGCATTAAAATGTTTTTTTAAACTCACTCTTGCATATTCTTTTGGTATGGTAACCTTAAACTTCACTGTTTTATTTTCTTTATTAAAAAATACAAAAGCTGCATTGTCAAAGTAATATCTTGCGTATGCCAGTGTATTTTCATTGGCATTCAATAAATCAAAATCACCATAAATTAAAGCCATATTGTTTTTTCTCAAATGCAATAATTTTTTGGTAATTTCTAACTGATTAGCTTCTTCAGCGCTTAATTTTTCAAACTTCATCATTGGGCTTTGATCCATTGTTCCAGCACCATTTAAACCAATTTCATCACCATAAAACAACACGGGTACACCTGGAATTGTAGCAGCAAAAGCCATAAGTTGAGCTAAATTTTTATATTCATTTTTTTGCCTGATACCATCAAAGCTTGAAATTGCTTTACCCTGTTTTGCACAAATCACATCACTACCAAAGGAAAAAAATCGAGTTAAATCGTGGTTTCCGGTCATATTCCCCATGAGCGAATGCCAACCAAAATAATTAAAGGATTCATATATTGATGATGCAAGCGTTTTGAACGACATTGAACTTGAAGTAAAAATTTGCTTCGAGTCGAAATATAAATTGTAATCAAATTGAGCTTGATGCTTACCTGAGTTAACATAATGAGTAACAAAATCTCTACTCCCTATAACTTCCCCAATTTGAAATGGTACATTCAAATGTTTATGAACTGCGTTGGCTTTAATCTTTTTGGTTAACGTTTTCCAATAGTAATCATGCACAAAGTTTGCTGCACCATGTCGAAAGCCATCAATATCATACTTTTGCAACCAAAACAAAGCAGAGTCACACATAGACTCAAGCACAATTGATTTCGAATAATCAATATCAGGTAAATAACTATTTAGCCAAGTTGATTGATAGTTTTGATCAAATTGCTTTACATTGATTGTGCTATCGGCTAAAACAAAATGACTTATCCAGTCCTTATGTTTTGTATTTATTGGATGTTGTTCATGAACATGATTCGAAACCAAATCCACCAAAATATTTATCTCCTTATGATGTGCATGTTTAACTATTGAATGCAATAATTTCTCATAGCCAAATCTGGCATCTATCATACTACTTGATACAGGCCAATAACCATGAAAACCAGTGGTATATTTTCCTGTTACCAATTCATCAGCTTGTGCATTATATGGATTTTGAACCAATGGTGATAACCATAGTGTATTTATTCCAAGTGAAACAAAATAATCATCTTGAATTTTTTCATCAATTCCATGCATATCACCACCCATAAAATTTGCTAGTACAGGTACTTTTGTATCCTTTACCTTAAAGTTATTGGTTTCATCTGCATCATTAAAACGATCTACCAATAAATAATACATCATCATTGCCGCTTTATCATGACGGTCTAAATCAGCGCTTTGCTTTACAACATTTCCATGTTTTAGAGGAATTAAAATATCGTTCGAAACACCTGCTTTATTATAACTGTAAACCCTTATTTTTGAATTATCAATATTGGCAGCAATTTCAGGTATTCTAATTTCAAGCACTTCATTTTGGTAACTTGTAAACTGCTCAGTTAAATCAAAATTATCCCACAATACAAAAAATTTTTCAGGACGATGCATTGTTTTAATTCTAATGATGTTTCCATCTGCCCAGTTCGTAAATAATTTTGGTTTTGTTCCACTTTCCTTATGCTCAATTTTTAAAACCGAACTTGTTAAACCAGCCATATTGGCTTGTTTTTCATTGTTTAAAGGGTCCGGTACACACTTGTTGTCAACCGACCATAAATAGCAATATTTACCAGGATTCAAATTTAATTTACATTTAAAACTTTGTCCGTCAAAAACCATTTCATTATAGTTGGCAATCCAACCATTAAAATCGCCAACAATAGCCACTTTCTTTGTAATATGTGTATCTGCCACATATTTAAATTCATAACTTATTTTTGACGACCTTTTTAAAACAATAGAATATTCATAATTTTTAGTGTAAGCTCGTAAATAAAATAAGGCTGGCAACACAGTACCATTTTCTTTCAAAATAATTTTTTTCTTATCATTACTTAAAGTAGCATTCAAATAGGGCTTAGCAGATACCGAATCGAGTATATTTTCATCAATAAAAAAGTCATTAACATCAAGCAATGTTTCTTGAGGCTCCAAACAAATGGGCAAAATATTTTCAAAAACTAATGGGCTAGTTGGAACTTTTAAATTCAATTTTCTTTTGCACCCAAAAGTCAATACCAAGGCAGCAACAATGGCGTAAACAAAAAATGAAGTTCTATTTTTCATCATTAAAAATCAAACGCAAATTACACTAAAAATTCCAATTCAATAAATTTTCTTACTCAATGTTAAAACAGGTAAATATGATAAAAAAAACTTCAACTTTATGGCAAAACCTTAGTATATTTAGCCAAAGCATTGCCTAAATATACTAAAGTCGGGCTCTACGCTATATCTTTTTTTGCAAGGCCAAATCAAGCCTAAAAAAAGGATGCCGCTCCTATCCCTTTTGCTATTATTAAATTTTTATAGCATTATTGTAATTCCATATCATTTAGATGAAGCCACTAATTGCTATTTTTTTAATTTCAATCACAAATTTTTGCCTAGCTCAAAACAATGATTTAATTAAACTACAAAAAAGTAACTTCTCATACCAACTCAACAACAAAAAGCTCATTGATGAGTACGCCAATTTAGATACAGCCTCTAATGAAAGGCAATTATGGCTTAATGCGCAGCAAAATAATTTAAAAAAATACAAAGCCAAATTAAACAACCAAAATACATATGACAAAATCACAGATTTGAATTTTTATATTAATTCAAGCTACACTATTTTAGGTAAATATTTTTTTAAAGTTTTTTATAATGATAATGGACAAGGTATTTACAAGTCCAATCATATTAGTCATGCCGATTTGTTAGTTAATGGAAAGGACATTATCAGTAATATTAATCAAACTGTATTATTTCGTGCATTAAGTATTTCCGGAAATATGAACTATTTAGGGTATTCTTATTCAATTAATGGAAGCGACCATTTAAATATTAAAATATTTAACTTAAAAAGTAATTCACATCTCAAGGACAAACTTACTGATATCGATTGGAAAGAAATACAATGGTATAAAGATGGTTTCTTTTATTCAAAATTTGATTCTACCTCTGTTTATTATCATCAACTCAACACCAATTCTTCAGAAGATTCAATAGTAATTCCGAGCAATAAAAGTATGTCAATGGAACAAGAATTTATGGTGTTGAATAACGAAAGGTACTTAATTTTAAAAGTAAATAATTTAAAAACAAAGCAAACCAGCACATATTTCACCGAATTAAACAATGGTAATTTTCAGTTTAAGCCTTTAATTATAAAAAATGAGAACAAAATAGATTTTATCACTGCATCTGATTCATTAATATATTTCACAGCGTCTTATGGCGAATATAAAAACAATCTTTTTTACATTCATCCTGCAAACCCAAAAAACTGGCATTTACTCATAAAGCAGGAGGCAAACGAATTACTTAATTCAGTTAAAATTTTAAGTAACCGAATAATAGCATCATTCAAAAATGGGCCCAAAGAAAATTTAAAAGTATATGATTTAAAAGGTAACTTACTTGCCAATATTGAGTTACCTATTGGATATTCCATTTCAAATATTCAAGGAATTGAAAATGCTAATAATTTTTATTTTGATTTAATTTCATTTTGTTTACCTGCCTTAACTTATGAATATAATATTACCAAAAATAAGTATGAGGCACTTGAAGGTGTTTATGTAAATTTTGACAGCGAAAAATATGAGCTCATTTCATCGCATGCCGTTTCTTTTGATGGCACCCAAATACCACTTTTAATTGCCAAAAGTAAAAGCATCAAATTTCAAAATGCGCCTACTTTATTAGAAAGTTATGGTGGCTATGGAATTAATTTTGAAAATCATTTTCGAGCCGACCTACTAGATTTTATGGACAAAGGTGGAGTTTATGTTAGAGCTTACATTAGAGGCGGTGGAGAGCAAGGAGAAGATTGGCACAAGGAAGGCTCGGGAATTAAAAAATCAAACACCTACAATGATTTTATTTCTTGTGCAAAACATTTAATTAAAAATAAAAATACCTCCCCAAGTAAATTAGCTGTGCGTGGTGGTTCGCATGGTGGCTTGGTAGTTGGGGTTGCTATTACACAAAGCCCTGAACTATTTAAAGCCGCAATTTGCACTGCCGCACCACTCAATATTGTAGGCCTATTACATCAAAAAAAATCTTTTTTTCAATTTAATGAATATGGAAACATTAACGATTCTTTCGAGCTCGACAGTCTTATAAAATATGACCCATACTTCAATATTAAACCAAATATTAATTATCCATCCATGTTTATTTACGCATCAGATCACGATGAAAGGGTTCCTTGGACCAACTCTGCTAAATTTGTGGCTAAACTTCAAAACAGGCAAAATCAAACTAACCCTATTCTTTTTTTACTTGAAAAAGATGCAGGCCATTTTGGTGCCGAAAAATCTTATGAAAAGGTAATCATGAATTATTCCTTCCAAAACCGCTTTTTGTATGAAGAATTAGGTATGGATTAATAGCTTAAAAAATTGCTTGTTTCGCATCTAATTTTAACGCCAAAGCTAACTTTGATAAAATAGAAATCCTTGATTTTATAAGCAAAGAAACGAAAAGCACGCCAAACTCAAACTAGTTTTGAAAGCGCAAAATATTTTACATTCCAATAATAATAAATTCGGTTCTTCTATTTTTTGATCTACCCACTTCACTATTGTTATCAGCAATAGGCTTGGTATCGCCAAATCCTTTAAATGCTAAACGTGATTTAGCAATGCCCTTTTGCAATAAAAAGTCCATTACAGTAAAGGCTCTATCAGTACTCAAAGCCATATTTGCCTTAGGATTTCCTACATTATCGGTATGCCCTCTAATTTCAATATTCAAACTTTTTGTTTCGAGTAAATAGGCAGCAAATTTTTCTAACACATGCTTGCTTTCATCCGTTAAATCGGCTGAATTACTTTTGTAGTTAATGTTATTGATATTAAATGTAGCACCCTTTTCAATAGGCTTTACATCCATATTTATTTTAATGGGCTTTCCAATGGTAGTATCTCCTGCCTTAATGTAAGTACTATAAAAGCCATAATTTGGGCGCTTTACAGTTAAAATGGCATCTTCATCGCCTTTTAAAGTTACCACTGTGGCGTACTTTCCTGTTACTGAATCAACATCCAACATGGTTTTCTTTTTTGACGACATAGTTTCAATTTCTATTTTGGTATTGGTCATTAAAGCGCCAGTTTCATCACGCAATTCACCTTTAATAAATAATATTTTCTCGGGGCGTGCTTCTTTATACAATGGAAACGAAAAAATATCCCAACCACCAGCACCTTTGCCTTTCAAATCTTTACTGCTGATGTAGCCTAAGTTACCATCGGTACTTACAAAAAAACCTACTTCATCTTTTTCCGTATTAATTGGAATACCAATATTTTTAGGGGTGTTCCATTTGCCATCATCTTTCATTTTAGTGTAAAAAATATCATATCCACCAACTCCAGGCCAGCCATCAGAAGTAAAGTATAATGTTTGACTATCACTATGAATAAATGGTGATTTTTCGTTTTTTTCGGTATTTATTTGTGGCCCCATGTTTACCGCAGGTTGCCATTCGGCATTTGTATTTTCGCGCTCTGTTTTATATAAGTCCATCCCTTTTCCATCGGCACGTGCGCCAGCAAAAATAAGGGTTTTACCATCCGAACTTAAACTAGGTTGGGCCTCCCATCCGTCCTCTGTATTTACATTTGGTCCTAAATTTTTTAGTGGCCCCCATTCATCTTCACGATTTAAATCAGAAGTATAAATATCGCAATTCACATAGCCTTTTTTATTGGCTTTACAAACAGTTATAAATAAATGCTTGTTGTCGAGCGAAAAGGTTATTCCTCCATAATTTTCGCCTGGAACGTTAAATGGCATATCCATAGCATGTGGTTTTACAAACTCTCCTTGGCTTCTCTGTGCCTCGGTTAACTCTTCAACTTGCTGCGGAAATAATACATCTTTTCCTTGTTTCATATAACGTTTGGTGTAATATAAAAAATCGTTATCGGGCGAAAGCATAGGCAAAAATTCGTCTTCAAATGTGTCTACATTTTTGATTGGTTTTGGATCAAATTCCACTTTATTTTTATAAATCTGCTCATAAAATTTAGCTTGTCGCAAAATACCTGATGCCTTATCAAAATCTTCAGGCTTTTTAGCATTTTCTGGGTTCTTACAAAACTTATCCAAATAAGTCACTGTCTTGCTCCAGTCCTCGGCACCCCAGGCAATTTGCCCCAAATAAAAATAAGCATAAGGATTTACTTCTGGACAAATTTCAATGGCCCTTAATAAATACTTTTCGGCTGGTTTAAAGCTGGTGCCATTACCTACAGCAAGTGTAATTTGAAGTGCTGCCATTTCGTACTGCGCTTCTGCAAAATCGGGTTCTTCTTCAAGTGCTTTTTTCACATACTCCATACGTTCCTTAAACTCATACTTTTTTTTATTACGCCCTTTTTCAAGATTTTCCATGGCTTTTTTACTGCTAATTTCGGGGCAGGTGCTCTGCTTTTCTTCTTGGGAAAAAGCATTCGTAAAGAATAAGAATATAATCAAAAATGAATTAACAAATATTTTTTTCAATATGTTCTTTCTTGAATTAATTATTATTTGTGACATAAAAAAACTTGCAGTTTAATCAATAAAAATATTCCTTAATTTTTATGATTTACTTCCCTAAAAATCCTTTTAACTTCTTTTCTGCTTCCTTTTTAGCTTTTTCTTCGGCTTCTTTTTTAGCCTTTTCGGCCTCTGCTTTAGCCTTTGCTTCTGCTTCTTTTTTCAATCTTTCTGCCTCGGCTTTAGCTTTATCAGCCTCTGCTTTAGCTTTTGCTTCAGCATCAGCTTTAGCTTTGTTCAAGGCGGCTTCACCTTCTGCTTTTTTCTTATCCAACTCTGCTTTAGCTTTCGCTTCCAATTCAGCTTTCTTTTTATCTAATTCTTCTTTGGCTTTGTTCTTTAAATCATCACCCATTTTGCCTGCTGCATCTTTTAAATCTGTTTTAACTACAGGATTTTTGGCAGTACCAGTTAATAAGGCACTTAACTTAATTCTTTCTCCTACCGAAAAATTAGCTCCTTTACTATTGGCTTGTGATACCAAACCTGTAATAACACCATTGGCAGCTGAACCTAAATCAGCACGTGCAATATCAAAGGTCAAAGGGAAATTAATGGTTTGATCAAAATTACTTCTTCCTTGAACTGTTAATTTACTATCACCTGTCTTAATATCAAATGGATCAACATCTACTCCTCCGTCTTTAAATTTAAACGAAATATTGGTATTATTTACATTTAACTTCTTATACTTATCCATTTTAATGGCATCGGCAACCTTATTGAGAGGTGCATAATTGCTCAACACTACATTTTGTGTTTGTAAGCGTCCTGCTCCATTTAAACTTTTATATACTGGGTTCATGTGTTCATCCATTAACCCTGTAAATGATAACTCACAATTAAATTTACCTGTTGCATATTCAGCAATTCCAGCCATTTTTTGAACAGTATTAAATGTCTTATATGTTTTTGGTATATCAAAATTTTTGATGCCCATGGTAAAATCAATGACAGGAGATTTTACATTTTTAGTCCCATATAACCCGTCCATGGTCATACTTCCATCCATCAAGTTCATAGTAATGCCTTGCATTCGTAATTCACTTTTAGCCATAACTAATTTACCTTTTACATTGGTAATTTCCATATTGTCGTAAATTAGTTTATTGAAAACTGCATTCATGGCAAAGTCCAAATTGGCTGGAATTTCTGCTACCGTCATAGCTGCTGTATCAGCTGGTTTTGCAGCCGCTTCAGGGTCATCTGACATAAATTGATTTAAATCAAAATAATTAGAAGTTAAACTTACATTTCCCTTTAACATTTCATCATTCATAGCGTATGCCATGTAATTTTCTATTTTACCTTTAGCTTGCAAATCGCTTTTACCAAGCATACAATCAAAAGCAGTTAAATCTAAATACTGAGGTGTAAAATCAAGGGAAGCCTTTTTAATATTTACGCCATACGGTGTAGCTTTGCTTTCATACTGCATATTTTCAACCGTCATATTTCCACTGGCGTTAAAATCTTTATATTGTTCTTTTTCAATAGTTGACATTCTTCCTTTTAGAGTAATATCTGCAGTAATAATTCCATTTAACTTTTCATCCTTCTCCATTGGAATTATATCTTTAATGCTATTTAAGTCGATTTTTCCTTTAACAGTACCATCTATGTTAGCATCACTAACTGGTGTAGTAATGAGCATACGCACATCCACTGGATTTCCTGCCATTTCAATATGAAATTTACGAATATCTGTTACAGTATTGTCTGGTACTCCATTTTTGTTACTTACTGATAAATCAATATTTATGTTATCCACTTTTTTTGGCAATGATGGATATTGAAACATGGCGTTATCTACCTTCAAGGTTAAACCAAAAGCAGGCATAGTTTTATCACTTAAGGTTCCTTTAGCAAATCCATTAAATGCCAAATTACCTGCTGTTTTAACATCAGCAAAATCCTTGGTATAAACACCCGGAATTAAAGATAAAAACTCTTTAAAAGCGGCCTTTTTAGCCAAAAATTTAATGTCCATATCAATATCATCTTTCGGCATGGCCACAAAGCCATCTAACCCAAATACCAAAGCATTTAATTTAAATTCATTTTCTTTAAAAGTATATTTAGAAGCCTTCATATCCATTTCTAAATCAGCCTTAATCTCAGTTTCAACATGTTTAAAATAACGGACTCCACCTTCAGCTAAATCTAAGGAGGTAATTTTTGTCATGGTATTCATCAAAAAATTGTCTTGCGTAAAATCGCCTTCAAGCTCATGATTCAAACCCACCATCTCTGCACGCATATTCGCCTGTTCATCATTATACAATAAATACCCATTATTTATGGCAAATTTATTTAACGTCAACTGAAATTTACTTGGCTCTTCAGCAGTTGTTGCAGTATCATTCGAAAGTTTAGTAATATCCCAATTAGCTTTACCATCCTTATGAACTAAAGCGTGTATTCGTGGCGTATTGAGTATAATGGATTGAATTTTTATATGATCACCTTTGATGACACTCATCAAATCCATTTTCAATTCAAGATTTCCTAAAGAAACGAGTGTATCATTATTAAAATCATTAATTCCAACCACACTCACTTTATCAATACTAAATGTGAAATTAGGAAAGCTTTTGATAATTGTTAAATCAAAAGCACCAAAGTCAACTTTAGCATTCAAATTTTTGTTGGCTTCTTCTTTCACCAAAGCAATTAATTTGTCTTTAAATAAAAATGGTGCGGCTACTAATCCAACAATGATTATCAAAAATATTATACCAATAATCTTAAATGCTTTTTTCATATTATTTGCTTTTTATATGTGTGCAAAGGTAAGATTCTTAATGTTAAGTTTTGCCTCTATTTGCCTGTTAATTTATTAAAAAAACAGAAATAAATGATAGCATTTTTTTGACCTTTTCTAAGAAATTCAACAACATATGAGAGAGTTTATTGAAATTTGTATTTTTGAATATTCAAACAGCCTAATGATACAAAATATTTCACTACGACCTTGGGAAATGAGCGATTTATCAAACCTAACAATGTATGCTAACAACCCTAAAATTGCTCAAAATTTAACCAATGCTTTTCCGCATCCATACTCTAATGAAGCAGGTATAAAATTTATTGAGATGGCTCGAAGCCATTTCCCTGTTCAAATTTTCGCAATTTGTAATAACAATGAAGCTATTGGGGGTATTGGTGTGCATCCACAACATGATATTCATGAGAAATGTGCCGAATTGGGCTACTGGCTTGCAGAAAACTATTGGGGCAAAGGAATTATGTCTCAAGCAGTAATCCATATGATAAATTATACTTTTAATAATTTTGATGTAATTCGTTTGTATGCAAGGCCCTTTTCTTCAAATATGGCTTCACAAAAAGTATTGGAAAAATGCGGCTTTATCCACGAAGCAACACTCAAAAAAAGTATATATAAAAATGGAGTTTTTTTGGATGAACTTATTTATAGCATTGTAAATGATTAGTACATCTTAAAATATCCATCCATCTCTGCGGCAGGAATATCTTTATACTCGCCTTCTAATTTAAATACCTCATCATCTGCCCCATCAGGTGAAACACTTTTTGCTTTAAATTCCATAGTTATACCATAACGCTTTACTCGGTATTCCATTAACATACCATCAATATCCTTATACATATTAAACCAATTTGCTTTAGGCGATTTTATTGATTTAGTGTAATAAGCATCGTAATTTATAAGGGCTCCATTGGCATCCTTTGTGCTACATTTTACTTTATAACATTCATAGCCAGCAATTTTTTTTGTTTCCTCGGTAAGTTTTATTGTCAATGGGGGCTCGGCTGCAATCATACTGTCAATAGCTTCTTTGCCAAATTCTACTTTATATTTTTTTCCTAATAAATTTAAAGTTTGAATAATGTTCTTCTTCTCGAAATCAGTTAAAACAATTGTTTTTAAAGCACCCATGCCAGCCGAAATTTCACTAGCAGTGTTTTTTTCCTTAAATCTATAGGTAAGTGTTTTGGGCATTAAATCCATACTCATAGTTACTTCGGTAGGATTAGGATAGGATATTTCATACTCAATGGTTCCACGTTCTATTTCTTTGGTGGTTAAATTGGCACAACTGCACACAAATAATGTCATTACCAAAAACAGGGCTGCTATTTTTGTTGGAAGATGAAAAAAGGTGGTGGTAGAAGCCATATTTTGTTGCACTTTGAATACAAATGTATCATTTTAAACCAAAGACAAAAAAAAATGAATACAATTCAATTAACAATGCTTTCTTAATTACTCTTCTTAAATGATTTTCAACTTTGTTTATGATGATTTAATTTACTGTGTTTTTGGCTATATCCAAAATAAATAACTAATCCTGCAATGAGCCAAAATCCAAATCCTATCCAGTTCTTCAAACCTAATTCACTCATCATATACAAGCAACTCATCATGCCCAAAACTGGAATTAATGAAAAAGAATGTTTAAAGCTGTAATATGACATCAATAAGGCTATTATGATAAAAATCCAATGAGGAATTTGATGTTTAAAAACCTCCCATCCTGAGATCATATATTTTTCACTTGATATACTACTCCTTTCAAAAATCATTTGCAACTTTTCATCTTTTGTATCATTAATTACTGCATCAACTACATGGCCTTCTTTATAATATTTGGTAT
Organism: Bacteroidia bacterium; assembly: GCA_035439485.1. Classification (GTDB taxonomy): domain Bacteria; phylum Bacteroidota; class Bacteroidia; order UBA4408; family UBA4408; genus CAIKXD01. The sequence goes on along the minus strand of DAORKI010000015.1, from coordinate 37,427 downwards.
CAATTATTTCATCTTGCATAGCTGCTTTTTGAAACTCAAATTGATCTTTTATATCCAATGCAGCAATTATTTCAGTTTTTTCCTTTAATGCTTTCGAACTAATAAAATTAATCGTGTTTTTATAATTCGCAATAAAGGCAATGGCAATGCCCATCACAAATAGAATAGGAACAATAAATTTACCATTCACATATGGAGTTTTAAATTTACGTTCAGGTGGATGAGGATCTAATTGCAATTTTAATACACCCGCGCATACTAGTACAAAAGCAAATAAAGTTCCTATGCTACATATATCAGCAACAGTGCTCAAATCCATAAATAATGCTGGAATACCTACAACAAAGCCTGTTACCACTGTGCTAAAACTTGGTGTTTTAAATTTAGGATGAATTTTAGAAAACTTTTTAGGTAATAAACCATCCTTACTCATGCTCATCCAAATGCGTGGCTGACCCATTTGAAACACCAACAATACACTCGCCATAGCCACCACAGCACTCACCGAAATTAGTCCTGATAATTTTGTTAAATGTAATTTCTCGAAAACAAAAGCCAAGGGATCACCCACATTAAGTTCTCTATAACTTACCATGCCAGTCAATACTAGTGCAACAGCAATATACAAAACTGTACAAATAACAATAGCGTACATCATACCTTTAGGCAAATCGCGTTGCGGATTTTTACATTCTTCGGCAGTAGTGCTTATAGCATCAAAACCTATATAGGCAAAAAATACAGCTGATACACCCTTTAAAATTCCACTAATTCCGTTAGGTGCAAAAGGATGCCAATTGCTAACATCAATATAAAATACCCCAACAAAAATAATAATCAACACTACTGCAAGTTTAACCAGCACCATGGCATTGCTAGCATTACGTGTTTCTTTCATACCTCTATAAACTAGGGCAGTAATAATAAAAATTATAGCTAATGCAGGTATATCAAGCACTACATGAAATGAACCAATCATTGGAGATTGAGACCAAGCATTATATTTGTTAAGTAAAGTGCCTTCCAAACTACCACCGCTGGCAATTATTTGCGAAGCTTCTTCAAAACCATGGCGAGCTGTAAAATAATCCATAGTAGCCCAAGCTGGCACATGTATGCCTTCACTAATGCCTATGGCTGGAATTCGAATTGCCTCCAATAGTGAAACAAAATAATCACTCCAAGATATGGCCACTACTATATTTCCTATAGCATATTCCATAATTAATGCCCATCCAATAATCCATGCAAACAATTCACCAAATGCAACATATGAATAGGTATATGCACTACCACTCACTGGCACCATGGAAGCAAATTCTGCGTAGGCGAAGGCTGCAAAACCACAGGCTATGGCCGTAAACAAAAACAAAAATACCACCGCAGGTCCACCATCAGCACTAGCTTTACCTATGGTACTAAAAATACCTGCACCAATTATTGCCGCTATTCCAAATGCTGTTAAATCACGTACGCCTAAGTGCTTGGCTAAAACACCATGTGCATCAGAGTTTTCATCTAAATTTTTTAAAATTTGACCAACCGTTTTTTTTCTGAATAATTGTTTATAGCCCATATAAATGAAACTTAATATTGTTCATTGGCATTAGGAAAATCCTTTTGCTTCACATCATTCACATAAGCACCTACCGCCCCTTTAATTTCTTCAAATAAATTTAAATATCGTCTTAAAAAACGAGGATTAAAACCCATATTTAATCCCAACATGTCATGCAAAACCAATACCTGTCCATCAACACCTCCTCCAGCTCCAATACCAATTAAGGGAACTGAAATTTCTTTTGCTGTTTGAGTTGCTAATGAGGCCGGAATTTTTTCTAAAACTATAGCAAAACAGCCCGCTTTTTCCAAAACATGAGCATCTTCAATTAATCGTTTGGCCTCTTCTTCCTCCTTAGCACGCACATTATAAGTACCAAATTTGTATATCGATTGAGGTGTAAGTCCCAAATGTCCCATCACTGGAATACCTGCTGATAATATGCGTTTTATAGATTCTTCAATTTCTTTTCCACCTTCCATCTTTACAGCATGGGCGCCCGATTCTTTCATTACACGTATAGCAGAAGTTAAAGCTTCTTTAGAATTACCCTGATAAGAACCAAAAGGTAAATCTACCACCACCAAGGCTCTGTCAACGCCTCTAATTACCGATGCAGCATGATAAATCATTTGATCTAAAGTAATTGGCAAAGTGGTTTCATGTCCTGCCATCACATTACTTGCACTATCTCCAACTAATATCACATCAATACCAGCTGCATCAATAATACGCGCCATCGAATAATCGTAGGCAGTGAGCATCGCAATTTTTTCACCTTTGCGTTTCATCTCTTGCAAGGTATTGGTGGTAACCTTTTTTACTTCTTTATGAACTGACATATTGTAATTTTATGTTGCTTAAAACTTGTTCAAACTTAAATAAATTATCTTGTTAAGCCATTAATTGTTGCTTCAATATTTTCCAAGCCTTGCTTTAACTGCTCATTAGTTGGCCAGCCAAAACCAATGCGCATGTATTTTTTATCTGTTTCAAACCAATGGCCGGCACCTACCATTGTTTTATGCGTTTTGTACAAAGTTTCATAAAACTGTTGGTAATTAATATTAGGTATAATGCGTGGATAACATACTACACCTCCTTTTGGCTTCACCCATTCTAAATTTTTGCTTTTATTCATATGCTTTTCAAGCGTGGCAAAATTCTTTTTGATTTGCTTTTTTATTGGTGCAAAAAACTTGTTTTTATTTTGCAAATAGTGCAAGGCCACATGCTCATCTAATAATGAGTTACAAATAAATATCTGCTCCTTAGCAGCTAAAAATAATTCTAGCAAACGCTTGTTTTTACAGGCAATCCAGCCCATTCTAATGCCAGGTAAACCATAAGCCTTACTTACTGAAGAAACAGAAATTACCCTTTCACTTAAGCTGGCAGCCAATGGTGGCGGAGTTTCAAATGATAGTTCACGGTAAGTTTCATCAACCAGTAAATAGCTATTATGTTTGCGTGCCAACTCTATTACTTCTAACAATTCCTCTTCCGTAAGCACGCTACCAGTAGGATTATGAGGAGTAGTGATACTAATTAATGTTGGTTTTCTTTTGGCCATAGTGCTCAGCTTATATAAATCAAGCTGGTATTGCTCTTCAAAATGCAAATCAATAAAGTTTATTTCGCACTCAAGCAAACGTGGTGTTTCAATGTTGGTTGCGTAATTTGGGCGTTCCACCAACATCTGACTTTGCTTATTTAACAAAGCGGTTGATACAATAAATAAGCCAGCAGCAGCACCAGGAACCAAAATAATGTGCTCTGGTTTCATGTTATAATCAGCTGCCAATAATTCGCGTAAAGCGGGTAAACCTTTGTGGTCGCCATAACACAAAGGAATATCCTTAATATTAAATTTTAAATCCTTAAAGTTAGTATCCGAAACCGAGCTTTCGGCCAGATTGCAGGCAATGGTTCCATAGCCTAATTCCTCAGGCGATTCAGCCTCAATGGGCATTCTTTTGTATTTCATAAGCTTAATTTAAGTATCAAATATGCGTTTGAAAAAATAAAGATACTTATTATATTTTTTTATGCAAATGCAAAAGGTATTTGTACACAAATTATACGAAAGTGAAATGGTCTTTAGACCATTTCAAACTGAGGTAAATGCCGATGATCATTTGTTAGACCAAATTTATTTGGTCTATTACAAATATCATATCGGTATTAGTATTAGGTTAATTTAAAATAAGGATGATTTGGGCGTTCCCGCTGCTTTGCAGCGGGCGTGCTCTCCGTGCTACATGGTAGCTGGCTACGATCACTAACGCAGGCCAAATACCTATACCTTTTTACATTCTGTATAAAATAAATGAATTAAATCTAATTATTCTTCTTCACATTTATATCCTCGGTTTAATTATACTTTTCAAAAAACATTTTAGGATATGCAGTATTGCATTGTTTTTGCCAAATCTTCAAATTATTTAAAGCATTGTTTTTACTCCTTATTACTTACTTACAATAAATTTAAAACTGCCTATGATCTGCTGTTCATTCATCACATGTCCAAAGTAAATACCTGCTGGTAACTCCCTAATATCAACTTTATTCAAGTTTGTATTTGAGAGTCTTTCATGTAAAACCTTTTTTCCAGCAAAATCAAACACCATTAAATTCAAATTTTCATATTCTATTCCTCTTAAATCAATACTTATTTCATTAATTGCCGGATTTGGATATACTAAAATCGTATTTTCATACAAAGGGTTTTCTGCCAATTCGGTCAAAACAACAACAGGGTAAGTAACTAAGGTTGAAGTAGTATTTGTAATAATGGGCGCATTAAAATCGAAATAAATATAAGCCGTATTTACTAGCGCATTTCCCAAACCTACCGACTCTTTGCAGCGTATTCCGTATTTCACATAACCCTGACTTCCTAATTCATCAATACTCATGGGTGGCAGAATAATATTATCAAAATAAAAATCTATAATTCCATTCCCCGATAACGTAAAATACATCAAATGACTAGAGGAAATAATCCTGAATGTTGAAAGATCAAAATAGTAACTTAAAGTATCTTTAATATGTACAAAATCGGCTTGAAAATTACCTGTATTTTGAAAACGAATAGTATAATTTAACTCTTCATTATTTTGAGTTTGGTCAGTAGTAATAAAACTTCCAAACGAGCAAGTTTTGTCATTAGGATCATAAGAACCCACAATAATTTCACTTAATACTGATTCATTATTTGAAGGAATGGTATCTTGTAGTAAAGGTGAAACAAAGGCAAAACAATTCACTGTATCACCCAGTATGCCCGTCACTGCTGTTTTTGTAATAACTGAAATAGATGTAGTTTCAAGAAAATCAAGTGTTGAAGACTGCCAAATTAATGTATCACCTAAAATCAAAGTTGGACTAGGTGATGCGCTCAAATATTGTTCTACTTCATCTAATATTAATTTTACTTCTGGTGCTTGCGGCACTGAACCATTGTTTTTCACCGTTAAAATTATCTCTGTTTGAAACCCAGGTCTAAATACATTGTTATTAGTTATATCAACCGTTAAATCGCGAATATTGGATATGGTTTGGATACCAAAATTTTGATTTGTTGCTGCTCCATTGGTGATATAATGTGTAGGGCTTGAACTGCAATAATTAGTCGGTAAAATAATTTTTAAGCTGTCGCCTATTGCATCTGTGAGTAATGAAAAATTACCTAATGAATCGGTTGAAGCATAGGCAGTATTGGGTGTGCATTCAATTATAATATTTGGAATACCATGTTCATTTAGGTCTTTTTGTCCATTATTATTAAAATCGTAATAAACATTACCACTAATAATTTCTAAAGTTCCAGTTCTTCTCCACACACTACTGTAATAACTTCCAGAATATAAAACATCATTCAACAGTGTTAAACCACCCCAACTTGAAAATGGTTGTACCCCTGGCTGCAACTGTTGCCATGTGTTGCCTTGATTATTGGAATAATAAACACCAAATACGCCAATAGATCCAAACCATATACCATTGATTGAAATTAAATTAACTGGATAATAAGGATAACTTGCACCATTGGCAGCAGGTAATCCATTACATGTTGGTGTTATCCAAGTATTGCCCATGTCATTAGATACATACAAGCCTTGTTGCCCCGACATTACAATTGAATTGCCAAGTCTGTAAAGTTTATTATTTGGATTTGCACTTGTGCACCAAAAACAAAAGGAGTATTCCCATGTAGAACTTTGAATATTTAATTTAGCAATCAAACCATCCCAATCAACAAGAAATAATGTGGTATCCACTTTCAATAAATATGCATGCGAATTATTATTACCTGTGCTGCAATTTCCGGTAATATTGGCCACATTAACAATTAATTCACTCCAGGTTATTCCATAATCATCGCTATAACTAATAGGTGTTGAGTTTAAACTTGAAAGGTATAACCTTCCATTAAATTCTTCAATTGCAGTATAGGAAACGTTTAAAGCAATAGAATCCCAAGTTAATCCATGATTAAATGATCGGGCTATAGAACCTTCATGTAAAGAAATAATGGTATCGCCTTTAAAAAGTATATCAACTAAGGTTTTGGATGAATTAGCAAAAGGTGACCAAGTCATTCCTCCATCATTACTTTTTAATGACTTATTTGTTGTGCCAACATACAGCACCCCATCGCTCGAATCTAAAAACTTAATGTATTCAGCTATTAATCCAGTTTCGGTCCTTAAATAAATATTTTGATCGGGAAGGTATCGAACAACTTTATTTCCTAAGTTCACTAATTGATCGCCATTGCTAAGTGGAATTCCAGAACTTGGATAAAACCCAGCGGGAAATGTAATTGGAGTCCAAGTATAGCCTCCGTCATCACTCACAATATAATTTAAGTTATATTGCATATAAAATTTATGATCAAAAACAGTGATATAGATGTAATTATAACCATATGGAAAAGTGTGAATGGTATCCCAACTTAAACCAAAATCACTACTAGTAACAAGCAAATTATATCCTGGTATAGAATCATAATTACTTAATAATAAATAGAAGACTGAATCTTTATAAAGTATATTTTGAATATTATCATGAATGGTATCAATTACCTCCCAAGTTTGCAAATCATTGCTTGCCATGTATACACCAGGTGTTACGCTTCCAAAACTTGAAACATTCATTAAAAGAGTATTATTTTCACCTTGCCCAAAGTTTGAATTTCCAAATATGGGGGTCGTTAATAGTGTCCAACTTGCTCCCCAATCATCCGAAACATAATATTCATAATCAATACAGGCTATTAATTGATTGGCACAACGTAATAAAATGTTTACACTTACTATTGAATTTGAAGAATACAATGGTATGGGCAATGACCAAGTTAATCCGGCATCAATGCTGGATATAAGGCTATAATTGTAGCTAGCAGTGGCTGTGTCGAAAGAGTAATAATTAATAAATATCGAATCTCCAAAAGATTTAATATAGCAACATACTTTATTATTAATGAGCGAAGATTTATTCCATGAAGCTCCTTCATCAGAAGACCTATAAATACCTTTGGCATAGCCCATCCAAATTTCGGAACCAACCCTTTCCATACATAAAATACTTCCAATTCCCTGCGGACCTGCAGTTTGAACCCATTGCCCATGAGCAGAACCTAAAAACAATGAGTTAAAAAATAATAGGAGGCCAAATAATTTTGATTTCATGTTGGTATATTATATCCAAATTTATAAAAAAATTCACACCAAAAATTAATCGCAATAAATAATACCAATTGCATTTATTTTTTGAGTCCAAGTAATACGCTTACATAAAATAAATTAGTCCATGAATTTGTGGTATAATTCCAATAGTGTTTCTTTTATTGCTAAATCAATTGGACTTATACACAAATCTGATTGGTATTATTTCAAATAAAACAATTCAAATTTACTCTAAAAATGCCTCATCCTTTCCATCTGCAAATACAACTTTTATATTTTGTTTTAAAGTTGTGGCTAATGATAAACCTACATAATCGGCATTAATAGGAAAACGCTTGTGGTTGCGGTCAATCAAAACAAGGGTGGCAATTTTTTTTACAGGCGCATGTAAAAACTGATTTACGCCATATATTAATGTTTTGCCCGAATTTAGTACATCATCGATTACAATGACTACTTTGTTCTTAAAAATTTCGCTGTCTATTTCTTTTCCCTGAAAAGTTTGGTAGGGCGTATCTTTTTCAACTTCAATGGAAAGTAAAGTAACTTTTTGATTTGAAAAACCAGCTAAAACCTGCTGAATTCGCTGAGCTAATAGATAACCACGTTGCTCAATGCCTGCTAAAATTATTTCAGATTCATTAAAATTATGCTCAAACAATTGATAAGCCATGCGATTTATCTTTTGTTGAATTTGCTGATGATTTAAAATAAGTATAGGTTCCATGGCTAAATTTATGGCACCAAATTAAAGATAAAATTAAAAACAACCTCAATAAAAATTTTACAAACGACCACCCTTGTAAAATGTCCTTTTGTAATACGGGCTATCTAAACTATCAATTCTAACGCCACCTTTCACAGCTGAATGCACAAATTTGTTGTTCCCCAAGTATATGCCAACATGCGAAATCCGATTCTTTCTAATCTTAAAAAATACCAAATCACCAACCTCTAATTCATTCTTACTCAGTGCAAAGGTTTTTGGAAAAATAGAGGCTGACCCACCTTGCAATTCTTTTTGGTAAACATCTTTATATATAATTTTTGCAAAACCGCTACAATCTAATCCTCCCTTCCCTTTTTTTCCACTGTATTTATAGCGGGTTCCAATCCATTCGTAAATAGAAGTATAGAGGCTTAAATGGCATGAATCAATAGCAATTTGATGATCATTCAAAAAAGTAAAAGCTTCATTGGCATTCACCTTTTTATGATGTGGCTTTTCACCAAAAACAAGATTAGCTATTTGTATTACAAAAACGAATATGGTAAGCTTCTTTATCATGCTGCGAAAATAATACTAAATCTATGTCTATCGACAAACACAACTGTCCAATTAACAATAATTTAAAGCATTAATATCAAATTTAAGATAGTTTGGCAAACAAAAAAGCAGGCAATGATGATTTGCCTGCTTTTATACGAAAGTGAAATGGTCTTTAGACCATTTCAAACTGAGGTAAATGCCGATGATCATTTGTTAGACCAAATTTATTTGGTCTATTACAAATATCATATCGGTATTAAACATTAGTATTTTTGTTTACCCAACCGCAACCCTTACTGGCATTGGCGGTGGAGTATGTTTAATATCTTTTACTTTATCAGGATATTTAGCATGAAATTCAAACTCATGTCTAAAATGACGTATGGCAGCAGCCACTGGCCAAGCAGCAGCATCTCCTAAAGGACAAATGGTATTACCTTCAATTTTCCTTTGAATATCCCATAACAAGTCTATATCCTCACTCCTGCCATGTCCATATTCTAAACGATGTAATATTTTTTCCATCCAACTGGTACCTTCACGACACGGACTGCACTGTCCGCAACTTTCGTGATGATAAAAACGGCTAAAATTCCAAGTACTTCTCACTATACATGCTCTTTCATCATAAACAATAAATCCACCAGAGCCCAACATCGAACCAGTTGCAAAACCACCCTCTGATAAAGATTCGTATGACATTAATCTATTTTCACCAGTACTAGTTTTTAACAATAAATCAGCGGGTAAAATGGGTACAGAAGAACCTCCAGGAACACAAGCTTTTAATTTTCTTCCATCAGGAATTCCACCACAATATTCATCCGAAAAAATAAATTCCTCTACAGAAACACCTAATTCAATTTCATATACACCTGGCTTGTTAATATTGCCTCCAGCAGAAATTAACTTAGTTCCAGTGCTTTTTCCAATTCCTATTTTAGCATATTCATCACCACCATGGTTAACAATGGGTACAACTGCGGCAATGGTTTCTACATTGTTAACTACCGTAGGACAGTCATACAAACCTTTTACAGCTGGGAAAGGAGGTTTAATTCTAGGATTGCCTCTTTTACCTTCTAATGATTCTAACAAGGCAGTTTCTTCGCCACAAATATAAGCTCCACCCCCCACTTGCACCGATAAATCTAAATCGTATCCAGTGCCTAAAATATTCTTTCCTAACCAACCTGCTGCATATGCTTCTTCAATGGCACGCTCCAAAATACGTGACACGTAAAAATACTCTCCACGAATATAAATGTATGAGTTATTAGCTCCTAAAGCAAAACTCGATGTAATCATTCCTTCAATAAGTGCATGTGGAATTTTTTCCATCAAATACCTGTCTTTAAAAGTTCCTGGCTCACTTTCATCTGCGTTACAAACTAAATAACGAGGAACTCCTGCCGGCTTTGCTAAAAAGCTCCATTTCATACCTGTAGGAAAACCAGCTCCACCACGTCCTCTAAGCCCTGATTTTTTTACTTCTTCAACAATAGCATCGGGCGACATAGTTTTAAGCGCTTTCTCTACTGAAGCATAGCCACCCATTTTGCGATACACTTCCAAGGATTGAATCCCTGTAACATTGATATGTTCTAATAATAATTTTTTACCCATTTTTCTATTTTTTGCAGAAGTATTATTAAATGATATCAGTATAACTCTTTCTAGTGTTTTCTGCCTTCAATTTTTCAATCAAAGCATCTGTTTTTTCATTAGTTAAATTTTCATGGTAATTAGCTCCACATTGCAACATTGGTGCCGTGCCACATGAACCTAAACACTCTACTGTTTTAAGGGTAAACATGCCATCTTTTGTAGTTTCACCAACTTTTATGTTCAGTTTCTTTTCCAAATATGATACCAATTCTTCAGCTCCATTTAACCAACATGGCACAGTTCTACACACTTCTAAAACACATTTACCAACAGGTTTTAAATTGTACATGCTGTAAAATGAGGCTACTTCATAAACCTCAACAGCATTAATTTTTAAAATCGTAGCCACATAATCCATAGTTTCCGAACTTAACCAACCATCAAATTCTGCTTGGGCAATATGCAAAACAGGCAATAATGCTGATTTTTGTTTTCCTTCAGGATAGCGCTTAATAATTTTTTGAACCAATTGCATAGTTTCTTCATTAAAAGAAATTTTGCCTTGATTCAGTTTACTTGACTTTTCAGTTCCTTCCATTTTATTTATGCTTATGCTAAACTTATTATATCTAAAACTACTAAAACAGCAAAAATAGCATATCCTATCACAGTTAAATGCAATAATAAATCAACCCAAAAATTCATGGTAATTGATTTGTTATCTTTGAGGTACATCGCTATTAATGCAATAAAAGGAAAAAGTGATAGAATAACCAAAAGTATGGTGTATGTGTCATCTTTAACCTTAGGATGATATAAAGGCACCATTTGAAACTTATTTAGCTTTTTAAAGTCTAATTTCGAAATTGCCTTGTTTTTTAATATTATATTGTTTTTATTTTGTAGCTTTTTTATTGAATTCAATTCAGACTTTTGGGAAAAAGCATGTTTATCCATCGAAGCCATATATTGCTTTTCATTTGAACGGTTTTCTATTAAACTTTGGTTTTGAGTTATTGGATATTTTGGTGGCTCAACGAGTTTAATTTCCAACTTTGAATTCAAAGGTTTTGATATATTGGCAATTGAAACAGCTTTAGGATGGCTTATATTTACATAGTAGCCAGAACTATGTTTACGTTTAACAATTGATATGCTTTTTCTAGCGCAAGAAGAGCATAAAAACAGTGTTAATGCTGTCAATAAAATTGAGAATGAAGATATGTAATTATATCTATGCATCTAATTCTCCTGCTATCACGTTCATACTACTCATTGTCAATATGGCATCACTTAGCATAGCACCTTTAATCATTTCCCTGTATGCTTGATAGTAAATAAAGCATGGACGTCTAAAATGTAATCTATATGGGGTCCTACCGCCATCACTAATTAAATAATAGCCTAATTCTCCATTTGCACCTTCAACAGCATGATAAACCTCGCCAACTGGAACATCCGACTCGCCCATTACTATTTTAAAATGATAAATTAATGCTTCCATTTTATTATACACATCTTGCTTTTCAGGAAGATAAAACTCAGGGATATCAGCATGAGTTGGACCTTCAGGCATTTTATCTATGGCTTGTTGAATAATTCTCAAACTTTGACGCATTTCTTCTTGTCGTACCATAAATCTATCATAAGTGTCTCCTTGCGTTCCAATAGGAATAATAAAATCAAAATCCTCATAGGAAGAATAAGGATTCATAACTCGAACATCATAATCTACACCAGCGGCTCGCAAATTTGGACCAGTAAAACCATAATTCAAAGCTTTTTCAGCACTAATTGGACCGCATTTAATAACTCGATCCATAAAAATCCTGTTTCTTGAAAGTAAGCTATCAAACTCCTGCAACACAGCAGGAAATTCTTTTAAAAATTGTTTTATTTTTGCCCATGCTTTTGGTGAAAAATCTTTATCAAATCCTCCAATTCTTCCAATATTGGTAGTTAAACGGGCACCGCAAATTTCTTCATAAATTTCATAAATAAACTCACGTTGTTGAAATAAGTAAACAAATCCTGTCAATGCTCCTGTATCAACACCAATAACAGCATTACATACTATGTGGTCGGCAATACGAGCCAATTCCATAATAATAACTCGCATATACTCGGCACGTTTTGGCAATTTAGCCCCAATTAATTTCTCAACTGTCATGTGCCATCCCATGTTATTGATTGGCGATGAGCAATAATTTAATCGATCTGTAATTGGTGTTATTTGATAAAAAGGTCTTCTTTCAGCTAGCTTTTCAAAAGCACGATGTATATAACCTATAGTTGATTCTGAATCAACTATAATTTCACCATCCATTTTTAAAATGTTCTGAAAAATACCATGCGTTGCGGGATGTGTAGGACCAAGATTTAAGGTAGTATATTCCTTTTTTTCAGCTAAATGGTCAACAATATTTGAGCTCAATTGTGTCATAGTAAATACTTTTATAGTTAACGGCCAAACATACTGTCATTCTTATCTTTTCGTGTTTGATCCTCTAAAGGAAACTCCTTGCGCATTGGGTGCATAATCATATCATCAACATTTAATATGCGCTTCAAATTAGGATGCCCTTTAAACTCTATTCCAAAAAAATCGTATTCTTGACGTTCCATCCAGTTGGCAGCGTTAAAAATGCCTGTTAAAGTTGGCATCACAGCCATGTCTTTGGTAAAAAAAGTCTTAATCCTAATGTGGTAATTATTCTCCAAGCTATGTAATTGATACATCATGCCAAGTTCTTCTTTTTGATTAGGATAATGTAAACCACACATGGTAGTAAGAAATCTAAATTTAAATTCTTCGCTATCATATAACCACTTAATTGAAGGAATTACCGCATCTTTTCTTAAGGTGATTGTAAACATATCATAATGTATTTCTTGCTTTAAAACAGCATTATTGAATTGCTCATTAAGAGTATTCACTATTTTTTCATGATTTGATTCGTTCAGTCCCATTATTCCATTCCGTATTCGTTAAGCATTGCTTTATATTCTGGTGAGTCGCGTCTACGCAATGACTCTTTGTTGTGTGCCAACTCTTGAATGTGTAAAATTCCTTCAATAACCTGTTCGGGTCTTGGTGGGCATCCTGGAATATATACATCAACAGGAATAATTCTATCAATTCCTTGTAAAACACTGTAAGTGTCAAATATTCCACCTGTTGATGCACATGCCCCCATGCAAAGAACCCATTTTGGTTCAGCCATTTGTTCATATACCTGTTTTAATACAGGACCCATTTTCTTGGCAATGGTTCCCATCACCATTAGCAAATCGGCTTGACGAGGCGAAAAACTCAAGCGCTCACTTCCGAACCTAGCTAAATCATAATGAGCACCCATCGTGGCCATAAATTCAATTCCACAACAAGAGGTGGCAAATGGCAGCGGCCATAATGAGTTTTTTCGAGCCAATCCAACTGCCTTATCAAGAGAAGTTATAAAATACCCTTCACCTTCCACACCATCGGGTTTGGTAGCAACAGTATAATTTGGTTTTTCAATTTTTGACATAAACTTTCTTTTAGAATACTAAGACAAATAACTTTTCATTTAGTTCATTTATTCCCACTTTAAAGCACCTTTTTTAACAATATAAAAGAAACCTAAAAGCAAAAATCCCATAAACATTATCATTTCTAAAAACCCAAACATGCCAAGGTTCTTAAAATTAACTGCCCAAGGATACATGAATATCACCTCAACATCAAACAAAACAAATAAGATGGCAACTAAAAAATATTTAATACTAAATGGCATACGAGCATTTCCTTGTGATTCTATCCCACATTCAAAAGTATCTAATTTAATTTTTGATTTTTTCTTTGGTCCAAGTATATGTGTTACAACCATTGTGGTTACTACAAATCCAGCTGCAACAATAAACATTAATACTATTGGAAGGTAATCATAATAGCTACTTTGCATATATTTTATTTTTTAAGGCGGTCAAATTTAGCAATAATCTTATTTTATCAAGATTAAAATTAATTTTTTTATGAAGTATAATTCAACTTCCAATCTTATTCCTATAAAATTACATAGAAATACTTAGGTGTTCAGCTTATCAATCTGAAGGTCATAGTATATAAAAATGCGCAAAAATAAAGGTTATAGGCTATCTTGTTCTTTGCGTTTGCCAATTTCAATCACTTCCATATGCTGAGGTTTCCCATTTTCAATTTCAAACCTAATTAGAGTTTTCACATGGTGAAATCCATGGTTTCCTGCAGCTCCTGGATTAATGTGCAATAACCTAAAATCATGATCATAAATAACTTTTAAAATATGCGAATGTCCACAAATAAACATGTCTGTTTGATTCTTTTGTAGAAAAGTCTTAACCGACAAATTATATCTACCCGGGTAACCGCCAATATGGGTGATAAAAACCTTTAACCCCTCAACCTCAAAATACAAATTTTCTGGTATAACACTTCTAATTTGATGTCCATCAATATTGCCATGTACAGCCCTCAGAGGTTTAAATTTTGTCAAATTATCAATAATCTCAATTGTTCCAACATCACCGGCATGCCATATTTCATCACATTCTTGAAAATATTTGTACACAGATTTATCCAAATAACCATGTGTATCAGATAATAATCCAATCTTTATCATTTATTAAATTAATGTAATTTGAACAAAAATGACTATCTATACAAAGTAACGCTACCTGTATAAATTTTTTGTTCTCCTGTTTGGGTAGTCACTTGAATCACATAATTAAACGCTCCTTGAGGCTCTGAACCTCCATCCCATCCAATTTCAAGTTCATGTGAGGTAAAAACCTTTAATCCCCAACGGTTATAAATATTCATTTCAAATTCTTTAACTGACTGAGCTAAAGGTATAAACACATCATTTAAATTATCACCATTAGGTGTAAAACTACTTGGAATAAATAAAGTATGATTAGGTTTTATTTTCACACATTCTTTGGTAGAATCAACACAACCAAAATTGTTTTTAACTGTTAACCAAACACAGTAATTTCCTGTTTCGAGATAAGTATGATTAGGGCTGAACTGGTCAGAAGTTGTTTTGTCTCCAAAATTCCATAAAAATTCCTCAGCTCCTGCCGATTGATTTGAAACGCTTATGGTTGGATTGGATAAGGTGGTTTCAGCAGGTTCTAAAGTAAAAATAGCTTTAGGAATTTGATAAACTGTTATTAAATCACTTTTCTGAATGGTATGTGTACATCCTAAATCAGATATTGCAGTTAATGATACAGTGTATATCCCTTCCTCCTTAAAACAATTTACAGGATTTTGACCAAGTGCTGTTTGTGCATCTCCAAAATCCCATTGCCAATTGCTGTTTGGCAAAGTTGGTGTTGCATTAAATGCAACACATAATGTTTGACAACCTTCATGGGTATCTTCTGTAAATGCTGCTACTGGAGTTGGGTTGACATTTACATTTACAACTGATGGTGCTGTCTGGCATCCATTGGCATCAGTTGCCACTACTGAAAAATTGACATTTGAATTAGGACTAGGACTAACTGTATTTCCAATAATAACTGTTCCGTCTGTAGTATTTGTCCAGCTATATATTACTGGTGAAGCACCGTCTAATGATGTTGCAGACATCACAGCCTGCTGTCCATCACAAATAGTAATAGAAGATGGCACGTCTAATTGAAAATTAGGCTCTGTAAGTGTTACATTAGTTGAAGCTGTGCACAAATTATCATCAGTCACAGTTACTGTGTAATTACCTGCTATTAAATTATTGGCTTGAGAAGAATTTTGAACTGGTAAGGTGTTCCATGTATAATTATACAATAGTGCTGCAGTACCACCACTGGCCAATGCTGTAGCTGAGCCATTGTTATAACCATTACAAACAGGATTTGTAGCATTAGCGATAGTTACTATTAATGCCGAAGATGGCTGATTAATATTAACATTAGTATTAGCAACACAACCATTATTATCACTCACATTGATTGTGTAGCTTCCGGCTAATAAAGAATTGAAAACACCTGTTGTATTTGAGTTTGGACCAACGGTATAAGTATATGGGGCTATACCATCAGATGCAAGTGCTGTTAATGCTCCTGTATTGTTCCCAAAACAAAGTACGTCAATAGTTGATGTTACTTGAACACTAACTGGCACTGCGGGTTGTCCAATTACAACATTTAATGAAACAGTGCAGGCGTTATTATCTTGTATAACAACAGTGTAATTTCCAGCCGCTAGTCCAGTAATTAAAGGACTATTAGACAATGCAGTTCCAGTTAAACCATATTGGTATCCTGGTGTGCCATCTGTTGCACTTAGAGTAACAGTACCATTTGACCCATTAAAACAAATTGCATCAGTTTGATTAGCAATAGAAGCGCTTAAGGCTGCTGCAGGTTGAGTGATTACAATAGGATAAACAAAAGTACAAGCATTATTATCAGTGATCGTGATGTTGTAATTACCAGCCGTTAAATTGCTAAAATTACCAGTGGTGTTGTTTGTAGCTCCAAGAACATAGCCGTAAGGTGCAGTACCATTAGTTCCTGAAACTTGTATTTGACCAGTGTTGTTACCAAAACAATCTACAGCTATTTGGCTTAATGTTGATCCTCCTAAGGCGCCTAAAGGCTGAGTAATATTAACGTTTTGATTAAGTGTACAGCCATTATTATCTGTAACTTGAACCGAATAATTACCACTGATTAGGTTTGTAAATTGCCCTGTATTATTATTATTAGCTCCAAGAGTATAGCTATATGGGCCTGTTCCATTGGAGGCTAAAACAGTTACAGCACCATCATTCCCTCCAAAACACGCCACATTGGTTTGGTTAGTAATGCTAGAGGATAAAGCTGCACTTGGCTGAATTATTGACACTGGCTGGGTAAAAGTGCAACCATTTTGGTCGGTAACAATTACATTAAAGTTGCCAGCTGATAAACCATTAAAAACTCCAGTGGAATTAGTTGAAGCTCCAAGGGTATATGTATAAGGATTTGTTCCACTAGCTGCGGTTACAGTTACACTTGCATTATTTCCACCAAAACAATTAACAGCAGTTTGTGCTGTAATGCTAGCAGTGAGTGCATTTGGAGAAATAAGATTCACATTTTGAATAAACGTACACCCAGTTGCATCAGTAACCGTTACATTATATACAGCAGCTGGTAAATTATTAAAAGTACCTGTTGAATTTGTTACACCATTGAGCGTAAATGAATAGGGTGCATTTCCATTGTTCCCTTGTAATGTAAAACTTCCCGTGCTTGTACCGGTGCACAGCACATTATTTTGAACCACTATTAATGCACCTACACCTGTAGCTGGTTGAGTAATATTGGCAACAACATTGGCAGTACATCCATTTGCATCGGTAACATCGAATGAGTTATTGCCAGCCGAAAGTCCAGTAAAAATTCCTGTGCTGTTGGTCGTTCCGTTAAAAGAATAGGTGTAAGGAGCAGTGCCATCAGTAGCATTTAAAGTAACTTCTCCAGTTGAAGCTCCAAAGCAATCAATGTTTACTTGTGAAGCTATGGCTAAATTTAATGCATTGGGTTGATTCATTGTTGCGTTAAATGTTCCAGTGCAACCGTTCGCTTCTTGAACTGTGATAGTATAATTGCCGGCTGCAATACCATTAAAAGGGTTGGATGCAAAAGCCCCTCCACCAATAGAAAAGGTGTAAGGAGCTGCACCATTAGCACCATCAAAGTTGAACACGCCAGTGGCATTTCCAAAACAGTCAACATCAGTTTGTGATAGAACCGAGCCTGTAGGTGTAGAAGGCTGTAATATGGTTACTTGAACAGTAGCAGTACAATTATTTGCATCTTTAATAGTAACTGTGTAAGTTCCTGGGGCTAGATTATTAAAAGTTCCACTCAACTGGTATGCTCCAGTGCCTAATTTATATTGATAAACTGGCGTACCATCAACACCTACAATGGTAACTGATCCTGTTCCTGGACCGGTACAAGGTGCATTGGTTTGTGCTGTTATATTTCCTGTTAAAGGCAAGGGTTCATTTATGACAATAGACAATGTTGCGGTGCAGCCGTTAGCATCTTTAACATAAACATCATACGTACCTACACTTAAACTATTAGTTTGAAATGAGGTTCCATTGTTTGGTGGTACAAAATTAACCCCATCGGTTGAATAGGTGTAAGGACCTGTACCTCCACTCCCTATAATACGGTAATTTCCGGTTGCACCACCAGCACATCCCACATTATTTTTAAAAATTAAGGTAACTGATAATGGAACTGGAGGTTGAGTAATTGTTACAGGAAAAGGCACCGTGCAATTATTTGCATCCTGAATAACAACATTATAGGTACCGGCAGTTAAATTGCTAAAAGAATTGGTTGCCCCATAAGCTCCTCCCATGAAAGAAAATGTAAATGGAGGATTTCCATTTGCAGTAGAAATAGAAAAACTTCCATTATTTCCACCATTACAAAGCACATTTACTTGGTTAGTTACACTCGGAATTAAGGAACCACAACCCAATACAATTATATTATTTGGTGTTACTGGCGTGAAAACCAAGCCATCGCATGCGTTACTACCCCATGAACCTGCAAATCCATCTGATACAGGAGCAACGCCAACACCTAAGGAAGCCCCAGCAGTGTTACCTACCGTAACACTAAAGCACATGGTCCAAGGACCTGCTCCAGCATCTCCGAAATCATCCCATGGTATGCCATTATTATTTAAATCAAAAAAATAGCCTGGTCCAACAGTGCCCACATTAGGTGGTGGTACATTAAAAGTGTTTGCCACCCAAATCCATGTTCCTCCACCACCGTTTAGATTACCAGGAGGTGTTACTGGTGTGATAGATCCAGGTAACCAACCTGCACCTAATTGTATACTAAACCCTTCAAACCAGTTTACTCCTGCTTGAGAATAATTATTTATAGTATAGCAATAAGTAACTACAGTTCCAGGTGCATACCCACCACCTGTTGGCTGTGGATTAATAGTGAAGCTTACACTTCCAACACAAGGCTGTGCAATAAGGTTGTATGAATTGAATATTAACAGCCCTAAAAAACCTAATAAAAGTTTGGTGATATTAATCCTTCTCATATTTTATCTCAATACAGTCAACTGTCCTATGTATTCATAGTCTTTGTTTTGTGTATCTTTCATTTTTATTTTATATACGTAAACACCTTGAGGAGCGTTAGCACCATCCCATGAAACACCAGATGTGCCCGATCTATTATAAAAGTTTTTACCCCAACGGTCATAAATTTCCAAATTGCAGGTTTGTATGTAACTACCTTTAATTTCAAATAAATCATTCAAACCATCTCCATTTGGCGTAAAAGAAGTTGGAATGTAAAAGGTGTAATATGGTGAGATTACTATAGTGGATTTGATGCTATCAATACAATTAAAATCTGTTGCAGCAATCATTCTTACTGTAAATACCCCAGTATCACTATAGGTATGATGTAAGCTTTCGCTTGTAAATACAGAATCATTATCCCCAAAGTTCCAGAGAAAGTGGTCGGCCCCGTTTGATAAATTTGTAAAATTTATAGAAGGACTTAAAATATTTGTTTCTGTTGGGTCTGCAATGAATTCAGCCTCTGGATTTGGATATACTTCTATATAATTTTCCCAAGTTACTGTTTTTCTACAGCCTTTGTCGGTAATAACTGTCAAAGTAATACCATATGTTCCTGGGTTTTTATAGCAATGATCAATAACTGAATCAGTTTGAGCTACTTCACCATCGCCAAAACTCCATTCCCTTTGAGCATTGATACTTCCTGTTGGGAATGGTGTTAAATCAGTAAAGGTCGGACAAAATGCTTGACAACCACTAGATGCACTTTTAGTAATTAATGGCTCAGGGCTTCCAAATACAGTTACTTCAACAGGTTCACTTAATGAGCATCCTAATGAATCGGTAACAGTAACAGTATAAATTGTAGTCACATTTGGTGTAATTACTATCGAATCATTATCAACATTTCCTGGCATCCAATTGTATTGTAAAGTACCAAAACCACCTGAAGCGTATGCAATCAAGGTTGTATCAAAGGTTTGACAAATGTATAAATCATCATTAGCTGTAATAACAATTTGTTCTGGTTCAATAATTTGAACACTGTCAGCAGAAACACATCCATTGTTATCACTCACTTGCACTATATAAACGCCAGCTGTTAAATTGCTTGCAGTAGCATTATTTTGAGCAGGTGTGGAATTCCAATTGTAAAAAAATGGGCCTGTTCCACCTGATACGACAGCTGTAGCAGTGCCATTGCCATATCCGTTGCAAGTTACATGAGTATAGTTACTAATAATTGCTTCCAATTTTTGAGGTTGAAGAATGGTATCAGCATAAGTTACAAAACAACCATTGGCATCTGAAACAGAGAAAAGATAAGGGTCAGCTACTAAACCTGTAAATGCTCCAGAAGCTGAATTTGAAATACCACTGCTGAAATCGTATGGTGGTGTACCTCCGTTTGCAGTAAAAGTAACTGCGCCATCATTATTGCCAAAGCATGAAACATCAGTGTGCAGTGTTTGCGCAATAGATAGTGGCAAAGCAGGTTCAGTTAGAGTAACTTGTTGAACAGCACTACAACCGATGGAATCAACAATGGTAACATCATGTGTTCCAGCATAAAGATTACTAAAAATTCCATTATAACTAGTATCATTCCCTAAAATATAAGTATAAGGTGGTGTTGAACCAAAGCCTAAAACTTCAAGATTACCTGTTGGGACATTGTGGCATAATAAATCAACTGTTGAAACAATGCTCGTATTTAAAGTCCCTTGTTGTGTGACAGTAGCAGTTCCAGTTGCTACACAATTATTAGCATCTGTGAGGGTAACAGTGTAAGTTCCAACTGGCACATTAAAGGCCGAATCACTATTGGTTGGAGGAATAGTATTCCAAACAAAATTGTAGGGAGCTAAAGCACCAGTAACACTGGCGCCAAGTATACCACCTTGACCTGTTAAACAATCTGCATTTTGTGCACCTGCGGTAACCACAGGATTAGAAATACTGACCCAAATGGTATCACGATATGTAAAACTACTACTTTGAGCTGTTCCTCCACAAGTCACACTAGCTACTGTGGCTACATAAAAGGTATTTTGGGTTGGATTTACTGTAACATTAGCACCCGTTCCAATGTTATTACCAGCAGCGTTAAACCATGTAATAACACTATTAGCTTGTACCCCTAAGAAAATTGGCGAAAATGGGATATTTGAAATAGTATAATTGGCTCCAGATGGAGAAAACTTCATACCTTCCATTGTGGTTGACCACTGAGTTGCCGAGTTTCTTCCTGGAACAACAGTGGCAAGAGTCCCTGTTGCATTTTGTAAACCGTGAATTGCTTGACCTCCATTCCAACCTGAGCAAATTGGTTTATTTCCAATGTGAGTCTCAATTTCATTGGTGGTTTCAAATAAAATGATTTGATTTCCAAAACACATACTGGTACAACTAAACATTGGATTATCCCACTGTACAACAAATCTTCTATTAGGTGCTGTACCAAATGATGCGTATAAAAGGTACCACCTACACCCGGATTCACGTCTTGCCAAGGACCCATGATTGAATTTGTTGGATTTGCAGCACTTGGAATTGGATTATTGATACTCCAAGGTGAATAGCCACCTGCACCAGACAAATCAAAGGTGATGTAACCATTAGTGGAAATTAAACATTGCGTATAATTATTTCCGTAAAAATTAAACGTAAATCCAAGATTTATTACTTGGGAGTATTGATCATCGGTAAGTGTAATACCTGTGCTTGTTACATTTGGCAAAACATTTAAAGTTGCATGCAAATTTAAACTTCCTCCATTACAAACCGAAGTATCATTACCAGCAAATATGCCAGAATTTTGTTGTGCATACAACGATACTTGAAAAATTAAGCAAATCGAGAAAATTAGACTAATTTTTTTCATGGTCAATGGTATAATTTTAATTCTATAAATTTTAACTTATCTGATAATCAATGTGTAAAGATATAACAAAAATCATAAAAAAAATAACCTGTGATAAAAAATGTGAAAACAATTAAGTGTACTTTTAACACTTTGATTCTTTCGTATTTAGTCATATGGATGATTTAAATAACGTTAGCAAAATAAAAAAAAGAATTATTAACAGTACTTTTTGCCTAAATTTCTCCTACTGCACTTTTTTGAATCCAACCTAAATTTCCATTCTCCAATCTAATTTTGCACCAATCCATTTGATTTTCGATAATTTTAAAAACCGTACCCTCATGAATTAAAAACAAATCGGTTGCAGCGCTTTGAGGCGCACTTTTGGCAGGTGAAGAGGAAACTATTAAGACCCCTTGATTAATACTATTATCAGCACTTGTTCTACTTTTGGCAAGAACATAAAACATGGCAGTAATTCCAATAAGTAATATACTTAATCCGAAAAAGGTTTTTTTCAACGATGATTTTTTTACCAGTTGAAACAATATCAAGGAAACAAATACCAATGCAAAATTAATCACCATGTAATTTGCCCAAGTGTCAGCTGTTTTAAAGTTCACAATGTTTTTCCAAGTAGAAGTTACCACAAATTCAGGCATAGGTTCAATTTTATCGACAGTTCGGTTGTGAGCAAATTTTAAATTGTGCATTAAATCCTCTTCATCGCCAATTAATTTTCGTGCCTTTTCGTAGTACTGAATAGCTTTTCCTATGCTATCGCTTTTATAATAACAATTGCCTAAATTGTAAAACACCTCAGGTGCTACTACTTGGTTTGATAATATTTGTTGATATAAAGCTATAGCTTGGTTATAATCTTGATTTTTATAGGCCTTTTGAGCATCTTTATATAAAATACTATTTTCTATTGCAACTGCTTTGGTCAAGTTTAAACTGAGCAATAAAAAAAAGAAAATTCTAATCAATTGAATATTTTTCATACGACTCATGTTACTTTTTTAGTTTTGATTCTAAAGTAGAAATAAGTTCCACTGATTTATCGTAAGCTTCTCTCATTTTTTTATCATCTTTAACAGGTGCAAATCTAGCAAACTCACAAATCTCTAATAAATCAAGTAATTGTGAAACATCTTTTTCATCTACTTGTTTTGCCACAAGTTGAGATTTAATTTTATCTTTATTTAAATCGGACACACTCAATGAAAGTTTATTTCCAAGATATCCGTAAATTGCCTTAAAAACTTCATCAAAGAAAGCATTATACTCGTTTTTATGAAGAAATTCATTGGCCAATTTAAGTTGTTTTTGGGCCATGGAATTTGCTTTTCTTTTATTGGTGCCTTTAATATCGGAGGCTTCCTTTTTGTATTTTCTGAACCAAATTAAAAACAATAAGTACAAAATGGCTGGGATTACTAACAAAATCCAAAAAAAGGAAGAACCAAAAAGCGCATTTTGCTTATGTACAAAAATTGGCAGGTTTGTTTTTATGTAACGAATATCATTCCCTAATTGTTTAACATCTTCCTTTTCAGTTCCTCTTGAAATTGACATTCCATCACCAGATTGACCTTTTGCTACCTTAAGTTGAAAGTCGCTGCCTGGTACAATTACATATTGTCCTTTTTGGGGATCAAAATAGGAAAATGATAGAGCAGGAATGGTGAAATTTCCTGCAAATCGGGGAATTAAAAGGTAGTCAAAAGTTCTTGCACCTTTAACACCATCAACACTTACATTTATTTTATCGGTTATTTTTGGATCATAAGTTTCAATATCGGCAGGTAATTTTAATTTGAATGCCTCTAAAAGTTTTATATTTCCTTTTCCACTTATAGTATAAGTTAAATTGCAGCCTTCATCAGTTTTTAACTCATTATTTTTAATAGAAGCTTCAATGTTTAATTGGCCAACTGCACCATTAAAATTCTCAGGACGTCCTTTTTCAGGCAGTGGCATTACCTCAACCTTAATGGGCTTGCTAGCAATACTTAACTTCACATCTTGATAACCTCCACCAAAAAATTGATCAAAAAAGTTATTATTTCTTGACTTTGATTTCACTCTTGTAACCACTTCCATTTCAAGAGGATCAATGGTTAAGCTACCTGATCTTTGTGGAATCAATATTGTTTTTTTAATTTCAGCTACTTGATATTGAATACCATCTAATACTTCTGAATGCAACTCTGATTGACGAGTTGGGTTTGGTACTTCTTCTGACCAAAAACCATTAAATGATGGCGCTTTAGACAGTGCATTATCAACAATATTTAATCTTGTATAAACTTTAAATGTTACCAAAAGTTGTTCTCCTTGATATACTTTACTTTTACTTACGGTGGCATTCATAAAAATATTACTCTCCACGTCTTCGGGATATGCGCCATTATTATTGCTTCTAGCATTGTTTGCTCCTCCACCCTGTTGTGGATGTGAACCACCTTTTACTACCTCTAAAACAATTGATTTAGTACTCAATACCTTATTTCCTATTTTAATACTTGCAGCACCAATGGTGTATTTACCTTCGCTTTTTGCTGCCAAAATATAATTAATAGACACAGTTTGAGAAACGCTTCCGTTAATAATTTGCATACTGCTCGACTGGTTAGGTCCGCTGTATACAATAAAATTATTCAAATCTGGGGGATTAAAGTTTGATGCATTGGTATTAATGGTGAAACTCAATTGAAACTGCTCACCAACAGCTACCCTGCTTTTGTTAACACTTGCAATAAAAGAAGCTTCTTCGGCTATCAAATTTTGAAAGCATATCAAACTTAAAAGGCCTAGTAGCCTAACACTAATTTTCATTTTGAATCTTGATACATTCATTTTTTTACCCAAAATTGCATAGTATAAACAATATTTTTTACCAATCCTTTTCAATTTGTACTCTTACTCCTTGTGCTGCTTTTTTCTTTAATTTATCATGCAAATCTTTCTCTTTGTTATTTAGCGCATTAAGCAATCTTTCGGCATCTTCTTTACTCATTTTTGGGTTTTGCTGCGCTTGCTTTTGTTCATCCTCTTTCTGTTTTTTTTGTTCATTATCTTTATTTTCCTGCTCTTTTTTATCTTTTTTGTCTTGATCTTTCTGATTATTTTTATCTTTATTTTCTTGATCCTTGTTATCTTTTTTATCTTTATTGTCTTTATTATCTTTTTGTTGCTGTTGTTGTTGCATTAATTTAGATTTTGCATAAGCCAAATTGTACCTTGTATCATCATCATCTGGATTCACTTTAAGTGCATTTTTATAAGCGTTGATGCTTTCTTCGTATTTTTTATTCTGAAGATATGAGTTTCCTAAATTGTGATATGCCTGGGCTTGAAGCTTTTTATCTTTGGAATTCTTTGCCGTGACATTAAATTGTTCCAATGCTTGATCATACTTCTTTTGTTCATATAATGCATCTCCTAAATTAAACAGAGCCTCTTTTGATTCTTTATTTTTTGATAAAGCCTCCTTATATTTCTTTTCGGCTTCAGAAAACTTTTTATCCTGATAAAATTGATTGCCCTTTCTGATTGATTTATTTTCATGTTGAGCAAATGAAATAGAAAAGCAAAGGCATATTAAAATAGAAGTAAAAGCTAGTTTTAAAATAAACAATTCAACACCTTTATTCATTTGCATCTTATTTTGTTTCGTTGAATAAATTTAACTTCTGTAGTAATTTACTTTTTCTTTCTGAGAGCAAGCTTTCAGAAACAAGCAATAATATAGCACCAGCAATAAAAAATTGGAAACGCCCTTCATAATCAGTATATCTTTTGGATGCATATTCTTTTTTATCCATTTTATTGAGTTCATTCATTACTACTGACAGCGCAGATTGGCTTCTTCCTGCTTGCACATAAATTCCTTTTCCAGCTGAT
Source organism: Bacteroidia bacterium (assembly GCA_035439485.1). Lineage (GTDB taxonomy): Bacteria > Bacteroidota > Bacteroidia > UBA4408 > UBA4408 > CAIKXD01. Next base: position 11,434 of record DAORKI010000015.1, on the reverse strand, counting down.
GCAATTTCTTTAAGTAATGTTGAATTTAACTTTGATACCACTGTATTACCTTCATTATCTTTTCTGTATCCTACAACATTTCCATTAGAAATTAATGGTAAGGGTACACCAGTTTCTGACCCCATACCAATGGTATGCACGGTGATTCCTTTTTCGCTGGCAGCTTCAGCGGCTTTCACTGCATCATCCTCATGATTTTCACCATCAGTTATAATAACAATGGCCTTAGCAGCCTGACTCTTTGGGTCAAATGAAGAAACAGCCAAATCAATAGCAGAACCAATGGCTGTACCTTGTGTTGGTATCATGTCACAAGCAATACTTTCTAAGAATAATTTGGCCGAACTGTAATCGGTGGTAATTGGTAATTGAACATAACTTTGTCCAGCAAAAACAATAATACCTATACGGTCATCATTTAAATTATTAATTAGTCTACCAATTGAATGCTTTGCATTTTCAAGTCGATTGGGTTGTAAATCCTGTGCCTTCATACTGTTTGAAACGTCCAATGCAACCATAATATCTATGCCTTCTCTTTTAACTTCCTCCAATTTGGTTCCAAATTGTGGATTAGCAATGGCAATAATCAAGAGACAAATAGCAGTACACCAAAAAATGAATCTCCAAATTATTTTAGCTTTTGAAATTTGGGGTAAAACAAATTCTTGCAAATTAGTTTCGGCTAATCTATTCAAGGCTCTCTTTCGCCAATTTAATGCAAAAAGGAAAAGCATCACCAAAATAGGGATAATAAATAATCCGTATAAGTATAAACTATTTTCGAAGCGAAAAATCATATCAATATCCGGTTACAGTTTTAAAAACAGTATTTCTTAAAATATATTCTATTACTAAAAGTGCAAATGCCAACATGGCTAATGGATGAAACAATTCAGCTTTTCTTGAATACTGCTTTTCTTCGATAATTGTTTTTTCCATTTTGTCGATTTCAGCATAAATGGCTTTTAGTTTAGCATTATCTGTTGCTCTAAAATACTTTCCACCTGTGGTTGCAGAAATCTTTTTTAACACTGCTTCATCAATGTCCACCTTAACATAATCATAGGCATACTGCCCATTTGGATAAATTCCAACTGGAGAATAAGCCATTCCCTTTGTTCCAACACCAATAGTATATATTCTTATGCCAAATGGTCGAGCCAAATCAGCTGCTAATTCGGGAGCTATAGATCCGCTATTGTTAACACCATCCGTAAGGATAATTACAACTTTACTCTTTGCCTTACTGTCTTTTAATCGGCTTACAGCTGTTGCTAAACCCATTCCAATGGCAGTACCATCTTGTACCATGCCTGTTTTTACAGCACTAAATAAGTTTTTTAAAACAGTGTGGTCGGTTGTTAAAGGACATTGAGTGAAGCTTTCACCACTAAAAATAACTAGACCAATTCTATCATCAGGACGATTTTCAATAAATTTGGAAGCTACTGCTTTGGAAGCTTCTAATCTATCGGGTTTTAAATCCTTTGCTAACATTGACGCTGAAATATCAACCGCTAAAACAATATCAATTCCTTCAGTTCTAACATCTTGCCAACTGTGTTTTGATTGCGGACGTGCTAATGCAACAATTAAAGCAGAAATAGCCAAGCATCTTAATAAAAAAGGGATATGTTGTAAATAAGTTTTTAAACTTGGTTTATAACTTTCAAAAAGTGAAGGAACCGAAATAGAAAGCGAATTTACACGATAAATATTCTTAAACACATACCAAGCAATAATTAATGGAACAACAGTGAGCAGCCACAAAAAATTTGGATTCGCAAAACTCATATCACTCATGACCTACCTCCTCTTTTTCTTCATTCAACTTAGTTTGATTTACAAACTCAAGTGCATTTTCGAAGCTCATTTCGTTTTCGTGTGGCAAAGGTTGTTCCTTAGCAAACTTAACCATATCACTTAATATTAATAAGTTCGAAAGTTTGTTTTTTAAAGATGAATCAGTAATTATTAACCTCAGTGATTTGGCAATTTCATCACTTGTCATTTCCATTGCATTCACTGAAAATCTATTTTCTATATAAGTTCTAATTGTATCAGAAATTGCGATGTGATAGTCTTTAACTTGACCTTGTTGCCACAATTTTCGCTCTTTAATCATTTGCAATGCTTCTAATGCTATTTCATGGGCTGGCCTCTGAACAACAGGCAATTCATTAATTACTTCAACTTTCTTCCTTCTTTTTAAATAATACATTATACCAAACACAACAAGTAAAATTAAAAGTCCAATCAAAATTTCATTTTGAAATTCAAATATGCTCCAACCTGGTGTAATAGGACCTTTTATTGCTTTTATGGCAAGGGTTGTATCAACTGGGATGGTTTGCACAGCAATAAGTAATGCCTCTGTTTCATAGTTACTTGAGGTATCGTTCTTTATTTTGAATTTAAAAGGAGGAATCGGAAAATATCCACTATCAAATGCAGTAATGGTTAAAACTCTTTGGTAGGTTACCAAGTTTCCGTTTTTAAAGGTATCAATTTTACTAGAATTCACCAATTCAACATTTTGAGTAATGGTGTCTTTAAATTCTGGAAAAACAACTTGTATATTATTGTTTGCAGTTGCTTTAAGACTGATGTGAGCTTGTTTGCCAATTTTAATTTGTTTGGCATCAATTTCGGCCGTAACTTTCAAGTTTTGTTCTTGGGCATAAATGCTCGAAAAAGCAAAGAAAATAATTAAAAATATTTTTAAACTACCTTTTGCATTCATATCAAGCCCCTCTTCTTTTAAATAAATCAATCAATGGTTTTACGTAGTTTTGATGTGTAGCAATAGAAGTGTGATCTACCCCATTTTTACGAAATGTATTCTCTAATACTTGCTCTCTTTTAATGGCTTGACTTCTATAATAATTTAAGAAATCTTTGCTGTTGCTGTCCACCCAAATATTCTTGCCAGTTTCACTGTCTTGAATATGGATTAAACCAACATTAGGCAATTCCATTTCCCTATCATCATACAACCTAATGGCCACCAAATCATGCTTTCTACAAGCAATTTTAAGAGCATCATTAAAATTATCATCAATAAAATCAGAAATCAAAAATGCCGTACTACGCTTTTTAATCATATTGTTAAAATAACGCAAGGCATGTGCAATATTGGTTCCTTTGTTTTGAGGCGTAAACTCTATAAGTTCTCTTATGATTCGCAAAACATGAGTTCTTCCTTTTTGCGGAGATATGAATTTTTCAATTTTGTCAGAAAAAAATATTACTCCAATTTTATCATTATTCTGCATAGCAGAAAAGGCTAAAACTGCACATAGCTCGGTTAATAGTTCCTGTTTTAATTGTTTTTTTGTTCCAAAATTTTTAGAGGCGCTCACATCAACCAATAACATCACTGTCATCTCTCTTTCTTCTTCAAAAACCTTCACAAAGGGATGACTAAAACGAGCTGTTACATTCCAATCAATAGTTCTTATATCATCTCCCGCCTGATATTCACGAACTTCACTAAACGCCATACCTCTTCCTTTAAATTTGCTGTGATATTCGCCTGAAAAAATTTGTGTGGAAAGTCCTCGAGATTTTATCTCAATTTTCCTCACTTTTTTAATCAATTCTGAAGATTCCATTGGGTATGTTAGCAATAATTAGGAGTTAATTTTCAACTATGGAACTTCAACTACATTTAAAATTTCATTGATGATATTTTCGGATGTTACATTTTCGGCTTCAGCCTCATAGGTAAGTCCAATTCTGTGACGCATCACATCGGCACAAATAGCACGAACATCTTCTGGAATAACATAGCCTCTGCGTTTAATAAATGCATAGGCCTTAGCAGCCATAGCCAAATTGATACTTGCTCTCGGGCTAGCTCCAAAACTAATCATTTGGGTTAGTTTGCTTAGTTTATAATCAGAAGGAAAGCGAGTAGCAAAAACTATATCAACAATATATTGCTCAATTTTTTCATCCATATAAACATCCTTCACCACCTGACGTGCTCTAATGATATCGGTAGGTTGAATAACTGTATTAGGTTTAGGGAAATTGGCAGCAACGTTTTGTCTAATAATTTTCTTTTCGTCATCTTTGGTAGGATATCCAATTACCACTTTTAACATAAATCGATCCACTTGAGCTTCTGGTAAAGGATATGTACCTTCTTGCTCAACAGGATTTTGAGTGGCTAAAACTAAAAATGGTTCAGGCAATTTAAAGGTTTGGTCACCAATAGTAACTTGCCTTTCTTGCATAGCTTCAAGCAAAGCACTTTGAACTTTGGCAGGAGCTCTGTTGATTTCATCTGCTAAAATGAAATTTGAAAAAATTGGTCCTTGACGTACAGTAAATTCTTCCTTTTTTTGATTATAAATCATTGTCCCTATAACATCCGCAGGAAGCAAATCAGGAGTAAATTGAATACGACTGAAATTAGCATGTATGGTAGAAGAAAGCGATTTTATGGCCAATGTTTTCGCTAATCCTGGCACTCCTTCAAGTAAAACGTGGCCATTGGATAATAATCCAATCATCAATCGTTCAACCATATATTTTTGGCCTACAATCACCTTATCCATTTCCATATTAATTAAATCGATAAAGGCACTTTCTCTTTGAATTCTTTCGTTCAATTCACGAATATCAACTGATGTTGTTTCCATATAGTTTATGATGCTTTTTATTTGAGGATGGCAAATTTACTTACACAATGCATTTTTAAAGCCCAATTGCTGTTAATTTATGTTAAAGAAAACTGCTTGAAAGCCTTTATTTACAAGGGATTTGGACGATTTAACAGAATCAAACATGGGTCGTTAAAATGTGTATTTAAAAATCCAATTTTAAGGTTCATATGAAACGAAAAATATACAAATTAAGGTAAGCGTAATTACATGACTATTATCTCGCGCTCATGACATTAATAATTTGAAAAACAAGCAGATATAAAAAAAACAGATGCAATAATTAAATATCTTCATAAAAATAAGATAATTTATGTTATGTTTGCGCTAATAAACAAAATCTATTAATTTAATTTTCTATGTTCAAAAAACTACTTTTCACCATTGCCTTGGGCTTGATGTTATCGTTGTCAGCCTTTGCCCAAACAGCTAAAGTTCAAGTGATACATAATTGTGCCGATACCTCAGCAGCCCTTGTAGATGTGTATGTAAATGGTGTACTTACTTTAGATAATTTTGGCTTCAGAAAAGCAACTCCATTCGTTGATTTACCTTCTGACTCGCTTTTGAATTTTGCTATAGCACCTGCCAATAGCGACTCTATTATTGACAGCTTGGTTTCTTTCAATTTCAATTTTGCGGACAATGGAAAATATGTTATTGTGGCTTCTGGTCTTATTAGTTCTGTTGGCTATACACCCACTCAACCATTTAGTTTAAATTTGTTTTCGGCAGGTCAAATTACATCTACTGTTTCAGGGAATACTGATATATTGGTTTATCATGGCGCAACTGATGCACCTGCAGTTGATTTACTCTCAGGAAGTGTTCTAATTGATAATCTAAATTACGGAAGTTTTAATAGCTCCTATTTACAAATTCCAACTTCAAATGTAAATTTAACTTTAACTGATGCTACTGGTGCTGATACGGTTAACACTTATGCGGCTGCTCTTGCAACACTCAACTTACAAGACAGTGCATTAGTAGCTGTTGCTTCTGGCTTTTTAGATCCATCAATTAATAGCAATGGGGCTTCTTTTGGAATTTGGGTTGCATTACCTTCAGGTGGTAATTTGATTCAACTTCCAGTTGTAAATATTTCTAACACCCCTACCGCTAGTGTTCAACTTATTCATAACTGTGCTGATAAAGCTGCAAGATTGGTAGATGTTTGGATTAATGATTCATTAGTGATTGATAACTTCAAATTCAGAACTTGCAGTCCATTTATCAACTTGCCTACTACTGATACCCTATTTGTTGCAATTCAACATAAAGATAGCACAAATGCAGCAAATCCTTTAGCGCTCTTTACGTTTAACCTTGCAGCAAATGAATCTTATGTTATTGTTGCCAATGGTACCATCAGTGCTAGTGGCTATAATCCAAGTCAACCATTTAATCTTGATGTATTTACTGGAGCTCAGCAAAATAGTAGTAATCCTGGAAATACTGATATTTTAGTTTATCATGGCGTTACAGATGCAGCAGCAATTGACTTTACTTCAAATTTAACCACTCTAGTTGACAGTATAAATTATGGACAATTTAGCAATGGATACCTTCAAATTCCAACTGCCGATATTAATGTGGAGTTAATTGACACCACAGGAATTGACACAATTGCAGTATATGGTGCGCCTTTATCAACCTTGAACCTACAAGGTACTTCATTGGTGGTGGTTGCTTCAGGCTTTTACAACCGTTCAGTTAACCGAAATGGATCAATATTTGGATTGTACGCTGCTCTTCCTGGTGGTGGTAATCTAATACCACTACCTAGGATAAGTTCTGATTCTGCTCGTGTGCAAATTATTCACAACAGTGCCGATGTAACTCATGATGTGGTGGATATATGGTACAATGACAATTTGCTACTCGACAATATTGCTTTCAGAGAATCTACTCCTTTTATGACAATGCCAGCAGGAGTTGATTTTGATTTAACCATCATGGATGACCAAAGTACAGATACTCTTAGTGAAAGAGTTAGAACTTATCACAAATTAGAAGCAAACAAAACATACATTATGGTTTCTAAAGGAAACTTTGGAACCACAGGATACGATCCAATTGTTCCTATGGGTTTTTCAATATATGACCAAGGTAAAGAAAATGCTAACAATGCTGCTAATACAAGTATTTTATTTTATCATGGGGCTAGTGATGTTCCAGTTTTAGATATAGTTTCCAGTGGCAGCACTTTGGTAGACAATATTTTATATGAGCAATTTAGCAATGGTTATTTTGAACTTCCTACTTCTAACTATACATTTAATTTAGAAGAAGCTTTTGGTGTTTCAATCATAGGTACCTTTACAGCACCGTTATCAACTTTAGGTTTACAAGGAAAAGCCATCGTTTTATTGGCATCAGGATTTATTAATCCTGGCTCAAATAGTAATGGAGAAGATTGGGGTGCTTGGTACAGTTTACCAACTGGAGGTGCTTTAATACCTTTACCAGATGTTACTTCTTTGAATGAGCTAAAAGGCAAAAACCAATTGGTAATGTTTCCAAATCCTGCAAGTTCAAGACTTAATATTTTAAATCCTAATACAAATGAAATTTCAATTGTGAACATTTATAATCAAGTAGGTGAAACTGTGTTTTCTCAAACAATTCCAGCCAACGGCTCCAAGTTTATCTCTGTTGAACTTGATCAAATAGCCAATGGATTATATCATGTAGAAGTTATTAATAACAACAACCGCAGTATAGGAAAAGTTTCTGTCTTAAAAATGTAATAAAACTGAATTCCTTAATAAAAAAGCCCGATGAAAAATTTCATCGGGCTTTTTTTATCCCCAATACTTTTTAAAGTTTTTATTAATATTCCTTATAGGGTGCAATTTATTAGGTCTTGTTTGCACATTATGATAAATTATTAGCCGCAGTAAGCCAAAGGCGAATTAATACATCACCCAAAATAATAAAGGCAGTCATTTTTGTACTTTTTAACAAGTGTAATAACTTGTTAATCAATAATATAGTTTTTTTGTTTAACTTTTACCACTTTATATTAAACAAAATAAACTGATATTAGTTTAGCTTTTGTAATTCATTTATTAATTCATTAAAGCTAATATAATATGTTAAAGAAAAAATTAAGTACCTTCACCTTAGGGATGATGATTGCGAGCCTCTCATTGGCTCAAACAGCAAAAGTACAAGTTATTCATAATTGTGCCGATGCAGCAGCTGCCGAAGTTGATGTTTATATCAATGGAATTTTGGAAATCGATAATTTTGCTTTTAGAAAAGCAACTCAATTTCTTGATTTGCCAGCAGGTGTTCCCATTAATGTTGGCATTGCACCATCAATAAGTAACTCAGTAAACGATACTATTGCCTCATTTAATTACAACCTAATGAATGGTAGTAATTACGTGCTAGTAGCATCAGGAATTGTAAGTCCTAGTGGTTATAACCCAAACCCGAATTTTAATTTAGAGGTTTTCCCTTTAGCCAGATTAACAGCTTCAAATCCTGCTAATACAGATATATTGGTGATGCATGGCGCAACTGATGCACCAACAGTTGACATTAAAGTTCCGCTTGGTTCAACTTTGGTAAATGATATTTCTTACCCTAATTTTTCTGCTGATTATTTAGAATTACCAACTTCTAACTACAATATTCAAGTTAGAAATGCTGCAGGTACTGATGTAGTTGCAGAATATCAAGCACCACTTACAACGCTTAATTTGCAAGGTCAAGCATTAGTAGTTTTGGCCTCAGGTTTTTTAAATCCAGCAAATAATAGTGGAGGCGCAAATTTTGGTTTATGGGCCGCCCTGGCTACAGGTGGAGATTTAGTTCAATTGCCTTCTGTTGCGACTACTACAACCAGGGTCCAAGTTATCCATAATTGTGCTGATGCTGCCGCTGCAACAGTTGATGTTTGGTTAAATGATGGTCCATTACCTTTAATTGATAACTTTGAATTTAGAAAAGCTTCAGCATTTATTGATGCACCTTCAGGTGTTGATTTTGATATTGTAATTCAACCTTCAAACAGTGTTGATACCACAAATGCTTTAGCTCGTTTCACTTATAATTTGTCAGCTGCATCAAAATATATTTTGGTTGCCAACGGAACTGTAAGTGCAACAGGTTACAACCCAGTTCAGCCATTTAATTTACATGTATTTACAGCTGCTGAAGAAGCTTCTGGAAATTCCTTAAATACGAATGTTTTAGTGTATCATGGTGCAACTGATGCGCCAACAGTTGACATTGTAACAGGAACGACCACCTTGGTTAACGATATCACTTATGCCTCTTTCAATACTTCTTACTTGCAATTGCCTACTGCAGATTATACCATTTCAGTAACAGATGCTTCGGGAGCAAATACAGTGGCAACTTACGGTGCACCACTTGCTACTTTAAATTTGCAAGGCAATTCGTTAGTTGCACTAGCTTCTGGGTTCTTAAATCCTGCTAATAATAGTAATGGGCCTGCTTTTGGTTTATGGGTAGCTCTGCCTACAGGAGGTGATTTAATTCCTTTACCTACAGTAAATACAGATCCAGCGCGTGTTCAAGTAATTCACAATTGTGCTGATGCTGCTGCAGCCTCAGTTGATATTTGGTTAAATGACTCTTTGTTAATCAATAACTTTAATTTTAGAACAGCAAGCCCTTTCATTGATGCTCCAAGTGGTGTTGCTTTTGACATCACAGTGCAGCCTTCTAACAGTGTGGATACTACAAATGGTTTAGCACGTTTTACTTATACACTTGCTGCTGGTGAAAAATACATACTAGTTGCCAATGGAACTGTTAGTGGAACAGGTTATAATCCAGTACAGCCATTTAATATTGATGTTTATACTGGAGCAGAAGAATCTTCTGGAAATCCAACAAACACCAATATTTTAGTATACCACGGTGCAACAGATGCCCCAACTGTAGATATTGTAGCTGGACCTGCAACCTTAGTAGATGATATTGCTTATGCAGAATTTGACGCTGATTACATTTCATTACCAACTTCAGATTACCAAATTTCAGTGACTGATGCTACAGGTGCAGTTACAGTTGCAACTTATAGTGCTCCATTATCAACCTTAAACTTGGGTGGTGCATCTTTAGTGGCATTAGCTTCAGGCTTTTTAACCCCAGCCAATAATAGTAATGGAGCCGATTTTGGAATTTGGGTTGCTTTACCGGCAGGTGGGAATTTAATTCCGTTGCCTTTAGTAACTTCGCTTAAAAATATTAACGAAAGCAATACATTGACTGTTTATCCTAATCCTGCAAGTGATAAATTAATGATTGCTCACCCTTCACTTTCAAATGAAAAAACAGTTGTAAACATTTTCAATCAACTAGGAGAAATAATTTTATCACAACAAATACAAACAAGTTCAGCTTTGCAAGCTACCATAGATGTTGATAATATATCAAATGGTTTATACACTATTGAAGTGGTGAATAAGCAAACAAGGTTAACCAACAGAATTTCAATTTTGAAATAATTTACATTATTCTCGAAAAAGCTCGATGAAACATTTCATCGAGCTTTTTTTTTGTAAAATTGTGAAGCTAATTTTATGTTATGAATAAACAAAACAGAAGACAATTTATAAAAACAGGCACCATGGCTGCAGCTGTTTTAGGTACACTCCCAAAAATGGCAAACTCAACAAATTCAAATTCACCAATAGTTCTAAGTACATGGAATTTTGGCATAAAGGCAAATGAGGAAGCATGGAAAGTCTTAGGAAATAATGGTAATGCACTTGATGCAGTTGAGAGAGGCGTAAAACTAGTTGAAGCTGATCCTAATGAGAGAAGTGTTGGTTATGGTGGTAGACCTGATAGAGATGGCTTTGTCACTTTGGACGCCTGTATTATGGACCACGAACATAACATAGGTTCTGTGGCATGCTTACAACACATTATGCATCCAATTTCGGTAGCACGAGCAGTAATGGAAAAAACACCGCATGTAATGTTAGTAGGCGATGGAGCGCTTCAGTTTGCAATTAAGCAAGGTTTCAAAAAAGAAAATTTACTCACGCCTGAATCAGAAAAAGAATGGAAAGAATGGCTTAAAACAAGCAATTATAAACCCATCGTAAACATCGAAAATCATGACACCATTGGGATGATTTCACTTGATTCAAAAGGTAATTTATCCGGTGCATGCACAACAAGTGGTATGGCATATAAAATGCATGGAAGAGTTGGGGATTCTCCTATCATTGGAGCTGGCTTATTTGTAGATAATGAAATTGGGGCTGCAACAGCTACAGGGCATGGCGAAGAAGTAATAAGAATTGCAGGCTGTCATTTAGTTGTTGAATTAATGCGACAAGGTAGAACACCTGAAGAAGCGTGTAAGGAGGCAGTGGAACGTGTTTATAAGAAACAGGGAAAAAGAGCTTCCGAAATTCAAGTTGGATTTATTGCCATTAATAAACAAGGGCTATATGGTTCATTTTGTCTTCAAAGAGGATTTAGTTATGCAGTAAAATCAAATTCAGATAACAAGCTAGTGGAAGCAGATTTCAGATTAAAATAATAGGGTTTTCACAAAATAGTACAAGTAATAGTAAAAGGATTTAAATTATTAATCAATTTTTAATCTTCAGTTGTACTTGTACGTATTAATTTATATTAACGTGCAAAACCTTCAACAACATTGTTTAGTAGTTTTTTTTGTTAAATTTTTTCCTTTATTTTATATTTATATTAAATAGTCGTCCCTCAAAAAGTCCAATTCCTATAGGCCTATTGGATTTCCT
>DAORKI010000014.1:0-51803 GCA_035439485.1 Bacteroidia bacterium | reverse complement strand
GAATTATCGAAGTAAAATTCATCTAAAACATGTATTAGTTTTGCTTGTATTTAAAGTTGGAGGCTATTTTCTATTAAACAAAGAATATGGTTCTACAGTAATATATTATTCAAATGTGATTTCTATATCATCTAAATAAATTGCATTCTTACCTCTATTCCAAATATAAACAGCAATATTATTGTCAGGCATTAATGCGGCACTTTCTTTAATGGTGCAAGAGAAAGTTTCTTTGTTCCATATATTGATAGGATAGTTCACATTTTTAACATCCTTTCCTTGCCATAAAATAGTTTTCCCATTTTTGTCACTGAATGAAATCACCAAAACATAATCAACCTCTGTGGATGGAGTAAATACATGAGCATCGAGTACAATAGTTTTAAAAGATAAACCTGTAGGATCAATTTCCTTTACTTTGACTTCATAAGCTGCGCTGTAGGAATCTATTCCATTTAATAAATTAGAATTAGGAGCTGATTTTGAAAAGGCGGTGCTCAGGTTGGCTGGATTTTTAAATACGATCTGATCATTTTCAAAATTGATATTTACCTTTTTCTTGGCCTGTGAGGCTCTTTTTACTAGTTTAACTTTAGATAATTGATAATATCTTGCAAACTGTCTATTAAACCATTCTTCAGGGTCGGGCTTGATATCATCAAAAAAAATAGTTCCTGGAATCATGGAGAATTCAGGGATTTCGCAAATGGCTAAGCCCTTACTTTTTGAAATTAGCTCAAGCCTGCTGTTCCACTCCATCTTATACACATATGCCCTGCCTGTAATGATGTCAGAAACTGCTCTGCTGTAGTTAAATTCTTGAAAATAAAAACTAAAACAAACAGACACGATTACTAGTAGACTTGCGGTTTGAGCCATCTTTATTTTAGAAATCAGCGGTGTTATCACTTCAGCAATAGAATACAACATAATGAACCACCACAGCATAAATAACCAAAATACAACATTGATACTTCTGTCGGGAGCAATATAACCAGTGCCCCAGAATCCTGGAGCCAAAGCTGCAGCAATAATTGAAAGCCCCAATGTTAAAATAAGGATAAGCCTTAAAATTCTGTTTTTGTTAAGTGTGTTTTCTTTGATTTCGGGAACAATAAAAATTAAGGTAAAGAAGCTTAAAATCAGCATTCGCCAATTGAAGAGCCAAGTATTTAAAAAATTGAACAAAGCAGTATAGCTACTTGAAATGGTAAAAAGTAAATTTTTCTTGTGAGGATCAGTAAAACCAGCGTCCCTTATGTAATTACCTGGAGAAAGTACCGAAAAAATTGTACAAATGATAGCAATCATTAAAAGCCACATGAGAAAAGCATGAAGTCTTTTTGTTGTTATCAAATAATACAACAGAAATAACATGATTGAAAGGTTGGCAGCCAACATTGTACTTTCATTTAAGCCACAGGTCAATATGGTTGTACCTATAGCCATTCCTTTTTGTGTGAATGTGGCATTTAAAGAAGAAGCCTGTATCAAATAACCTAGCATGTAAGTGTACATAATGTTCCCAACATTATATGTTACTGCTCCAGGTGCCCAATATATTCCTTGACTGATACTAGGCATCACATTTAAGTACAAGAATACCGCTGAAAGAGCTAAAATTAATACTTGCAATGCATTTGATTTTAACATCACCACTTTCATTAATTTGTATAATGCATGTATATTACCTATCATCAACAAAACGGGTAAAACTTTATATAATAAAAATGTATTTGCCATGAGCACATTGATGCACAGAATGAAGCTTGAAAAATACCTTCCTCCCCACTGTTTATAGGCTTCCATTTGACCGCCCCAGAATCCAAAATCCATGGATATAAGGGCATTGGAATAATCATCTACAGCAGGTGCATTGAAAAATGACAACACAACATAAGGAAGAAAAAGTACGGTCAAAAAAAGCATCATCAACAGCTCTATACTATTGATGCGTTTTACAGTGAACTTATTTAAAAAATTGGGTGTTTGCATTTATTGATTTAAAACGCAATGATACAAAAACATAATGAAAACATACAAATGCAAATAAGTTTTAAAAGTGAGATTCATATTACATAGCTTATTAATCTTTACCAATAAATTGGATCTCCAAATCATCAACATAGTACTTTTTATTATTAATGTTCCAAAAATAGAAATCAAATTTATTAGACTTAGCATAATAGGCGCTTGCAACAACATTGCTTGTTGATTCCACTAGGTACCATTGATTATTATCTGCACTTTGTGCTATTGTAACATTTTTTCCATCCCACTTTAAATTAATATTGTTATTATCGCCAACTGCAAACACAGAAATTAATTTTAAAGAATCTTGATTTGGGTTAAAAATGCGCGCAGTCATTTTGCATTGTAAGGTATTCAATGGAATATCATCAATATTCATATTAATACCAGCAGAGTATACATTTGAGCTTTTAATTTGCAAACATTTTTCTCCAGAATAGGAAATCGTACTATCTATAATTCCGTTTGGAACTATATCGCTTTTATTTTCAAAGTTGAAATGTAGTTTGTTCAAGACATCTAAGCCTTTTGTGTAAGGCAGTTTCATGAATATATACACTTCAAAGGATTGGCCACCTAAGGTGGTATACTTTTCTTGTGGAGCAAAAGATTTTATTAATTTAAAGTTTTCGTCTTGAATAATTTTGGCCAAAGGAATTCTACATTCATTGGGTCCAAAATGTGCATCCCAAAATACAATTGTACTATCAGGGATAGATGCATAACCTAATTTTTCAATACGTTCATATAAACCCCATAAATCAGCCATTTTATTAGGATCAAAGGAGTCTAAATTTAACACTTGTGCTAAAGAAGGATATAAATAATAAATTTTTTTGTTCAAATAATTGGTGCTTTTTAACCATTTTCCGGCTTCACTTACTAATTTTTCTTCATGACCGTATTTATATGGAAAGTAATTTTGCTTGAAGGCATTTATAATAACGAAAAAAAGTACTGTAAGAATAACAAGTGCTTTTATAAACATATGTTTTACTAGAGGTTTAAACATAAATAAATTTAAGCCTCTTAGCATTAGCACTACATTACAAGGAATTACTGCTGCAAGTACCCTTAACATACCTAAAGAATTGGCCCATCCTTTCCACCACATAAGTGAATGTGCTATAAAATAAACACAAAAAGCGCCATTAATTAAAATTAGTTCTTCAAAAAGGTTTGATTCATTAGTGCTTTTATTGTCTTGCTTTAATTTATATATGTGTATGCAAAAGGCAATAATTCCCGATAAAAGCAATATAATTAATGGTATTCCCCAAATAGATCTGAAATTATAAATGAAATGTAAAAGCTCACCATGTCCATAAAATTCTTTATTCACTCCATTGTAAGGATTTTGATTTTTTATCCATAGAACATCATTCAAATAAATAAATCCTATGAAGGAATAAATAAATGTACCAACACCTAACAATAATGTTTTTACATATTGCTTACGATAAATTAATATCAAAAAAAATAATGGGAGAAGCAGAAATCCTTCGGTTCTGATGAAGGGTAAAAATGAAATTAACAATGAATGAATAATATATTTTTTATTCATATAACCATAAATGCTAAGCATGAGTACAAACCCAAAGAATGGTTCTGTTAAACTGCTATTTAAAGATGGGAAATATATAGGGGCAAATAATAGAAAGGGGATAGCCAGCCAAGCATTCACCAAATTTAATTTTTTACAAATTTTAAAGGTATAAAAGGCGGTTCCAATTCCGCAAAGTATATTAAAGAGGGTGGCTCCAATAAGCCCAAATTGAGCGAATGGAGAAGAAATCAAAACATAAAAAGGTTTTCCCCAACTGTCTAAAAAAAGATATGGGTGATTCCAAGAATATCTTGCAATTAAATAGTGTCTTATTCCATCACCTGAATCAAATGTTGCCTCTGAGAAGATGGCAAGCATTGAAAATAGCAAAAAGAGTAAACTAAGTAACAGCTTAACGAGAGTGCCTTCTTGTTTTAAAATGCTTAACATTAAATTTATTTTATTCTATTCAATTATCAATTCATATATCTCACCAGGAATATCATTCAAAGGAAAGGGTAAATTATGCTGGTCATATGGTGCGCCAGGCCACCAAGTTGTATTATGATATTCTTGCGTAATAATTAATAACATTTGATTGTTTGGGATGGATGTAATTTCATCATTCATATATCCTACCACACGCATTTTATCTGGTGTAGCTCCAATTCGCCATATAATTTGTTTGGGTTGCCAATCAATTTCAAAGTAGTAATAGGGCCCTGCAAAAAGTTCATCATCCAATTCCTCATGCTTTTCGGTTAAAGCTCTGTAAACCGAATCCCATCTAAAAGTGTGATAAGTTTTTCCCTTATAATCAATGCTATTACAACCTGTTGTAAATTTCTTAGGTTCCATACAAGCCATATCCCAATTGGTACATGCCACCGAAACTTTATGCTTGCTCTCCAATAAATCATCAGGCATTTTTGTATTCCAATTATTTATATTTTTATTGTTGGCTAATGTGTTATCATAAACGGGTGGAAATTTATTATCAGGACAATAGGGAGGTGTTTTTATAATTTCAAAATCTATTTCAGTGTAATCCACAGCAGGAACCCTTTTATCATTAACACCTCCCCAGTAGGTAGCCATGTAAGGTCGAGCGCTATTGCAATTTCTTCTAAAATTCCATTCACCACCACCTTGAGTGATAAGCCAAATTGCATTGGTTAGTCCGTTCCAAACACCATGTTTATTGAGTAATTCTGTAAGCTTAACTTTAACACGATATTTACCATAAGTCATACCATGTCGAGTAATTACACCTACACTTTCTTTTTTCCATTCTCCAGGTTTTGATGATGGATTTTTAATTTTGATACTATGCGTTGAGATATCTGAAAATACAGTTTGACAAGGCTTTCTTGATGTTTGAATATAGGTTGGAATTAATTCATCTTTAGTAAAAAAACTTTTATTCCAGTTGTATTCAACTTGTGTATAATCATCTTTTAAAATATCAGCAATTAACGGAATATTATTGAATTTAGTGGAGGCATCAACATAATTGATGAACTGTTGCATAGGGGCATTTTTATACAAATCTTCACTTTGTCCACAAGAAATACAAAAAAGTGATTTATCATAAGGTTCTTTTCCAAAGGCTTCATCCTTTACATAAATTCCTGTTCCAAGATCAGGTTTTGCCACTACCTTCAACATAATAGGATCAGACATTACAATGGTTTCAGATAATTTTTTACCTTCTCCATATTCAAAATAATAAAAAGGGTGAATAAATCTTTCATCCTTTTTTAAGCCAATATTTTTTACTTCAGATGGAATTTTGTTTAAATCGGAAGCGGTACAAACCACAATTTTAAATTGATAGTTACCCACTCTTGGATTTCTTTTCCATCGGTTGTTTTTACCTTGCTCAAAATAGCGTTGTTCATTTCTTGGATTTCCAACAATGCGAAAAGAATCCTCTATAGTTGTGATCACATTAGGCTCAATAAATTTAGTTGATTTAAATTCAATATCACTACTTTCCCAACTTCCATAAAAATTCTCTGAAGCTAATGGATGAGCTGTTTTTAAAACTGAGTCATAGATATGAAATCCATAGCTTATATTTTCATAGTATATTTTATAAAAAAAAGCTTGTTTTGTACTTGATATGTTTTTTAAGTTAAACTTAATTTTAAAAAAGTTATCGTCAGTTTGATTTGCTGAAGGTATCACAAAACCTTCAATGGCATTTTTATAATCTAATTCAATGGTTTTTATTTGATTTTGAATTGGAAAAAAATTACTTGTTGCATTAAATTTGGTGAGTTCAAAAACTTTATTTACCATGCTAATTTCAACACTGTTTGAATGGCAGGATAAAAAACATCCCAAAAATAAAATTGGGAATAATACCTTTTTGTATTGAACACAGCGTGTGTTTATTAAATTCATAAATTCAGACATTATTCGTATATACCAACACCATTAGGAAAATCTTTGTTTTGTTCTAATTCAGCACAATTACTTTCTAGTTGATTTTGATTGTTACAATTTAAATATATTACCAATACATTTTTTTGATTTTTATTTAAAAAATTTCCAGTTATCACTTTTGTAAACTCATAATATTTTGGATTGATACCCTTTGTGTTTTTCTTAAAATCAATAGTGCTTGTCAATTCATAATTGTTATCAATAACTTTTAATTCTTTTAAATCAAACCTCCAAGATGCATTAAACTTTAAATACGACTTATCATTCCAATTCAATAACATATCGTCTTTTGCGATTGGGATTTTTACCGATAAATCTTTAATCTCCCATTTTCTATTCAATAATTGTAGCGCTTTAATTTTACCCTGTACAATACTTAAAATTACATCCACCTTGGAATCTCCCACATGATTAACTACCGAACTATGGATTAAAAATTCAACTGGAAAGATTTGCTCCCCTTTAATTTTAATTACCCAATTGTTCGATTCAAATTGATATATCTGCCAAGATTGACTTTGTTTATTTACCACAAGTAAATCTCCTTTATTATCGCCATCAAAATCACCGGCATGAAAATAATTGTTCTGGTTGAGCAAAAAATTATCTTTATCCTTGGTTTGCCAAATAGATGTTAAGGCATTGAGTTTTTGGTCAAAATACAAAAGCTCGGCTTCATTTTTTTTGATGTGCAATATACTTTCTAATCCATAATCAGCTTTGTAAAACAAGCCATGAATTAATTGATTTGATGGAATAAATGATTTCAAAATGGTTACATTAGTGCCAAGCTCTTGAAGTAATTTTGGTTTTGGAAAAGGAGAATTCGGTATATTTTTTGCATCCACGTAACCTGTAAAATTTTTTTCATTTTCGCCACCGTAAACTATATGTAAATCATCACATAAAACTGCTGTTTTTCCTTTGTTCCAAATGGTTACATCAATGGCATCGTTGATATTAAATATCTCCGTTGGAAGATTAACCGCAGAGTTTAAAACAGTCCATTGATTTAGTGGAAAATCGCCATTAATAGTGCTTTTTCCTTGCCAAAATTTCACCTTACCTGTTTTACTGTCTACACTCGAAAAAGTTAAAACGAGGTCATGATTTTTTTCAGTAGGATAAACCCAAATTGAAGCTGACAATTTTTTTATGATTTGATGGCCAAATTCATGAAAATATTTTCTCACACCAATGCCATATTCTGCACCATCGCTGAGGTTACAGCAAAATTTCCCTGACCTAGAATTAGCTCGAGTAATTTTTTCTGAATTCCATAATTGATTCGTATTTTCAAAATCATAGTAAAAATTTGATCCAACACTAAGGTTTGGAAGTTGGGTTAATATTTTTCCTGATAATTTATATTCAAAATCATCTACCCAAAGAACTTCCTTACCTGGATTCCAAATGTAAATGTTCAACCTGTTTTTAGGGGATATCAAATCAGGATTAATTTTAAAATGGAGTGATAGCTTAGCCCACTCATTCAATTTATGATTTTCTAAAAGACTTCCACTCCAAAACAAGTTTTTGCCCTTCTCATCATCAATGGTCCATACCACTTTTAATTCCTTCAACTGTTGCAGACATAAGTACATTAAATTTATTTCTACACTATCAATATCTTTATAATGAGGTAATTCACCTATTTGTTTTTTAAACCCAAAACTAAACTCTAGATTGGACCCAATTTGCAATGATTTTTTCCCAGAATAAAACCTTTCGGTGGATACTCTTACATCATTAAAATCTTCAATAGGCATTACCTCTTGAAATAAAATTTGATGATAAGGTATAGTGTCAACCTTTAAATTATTGATTTCAGGTTGAGCTTTTTTAGAAGAACATCCAAAGGATATAGGTAGCAAAAGAACTAGCAGATGTAGTCGATATAACATAGTTTTAACTTGCTTTAGATACTTTTTTAGATGGACTAAATTCACAGTTCAAATATATATATACTAGGTTAACATCTCAATTTTGTTTATTAAAATGTATAAAAGGTTATGCATAATTGAGCGTTAATAAAATAACGCATTTTTGATTTTCTTATTGAATTTTCAGCTTAAAATTGTAGATTCATAATACGCAAATGTCGCCTTGGTTTATAATTGCCTGCATTGGCTTATATTTTAGTTTGTTATTAATAATAGCTTGGTTTACATCCAAAAAGGCAACCAACGAAAGTTACTTTACAGGAAATCATGTATCGCCATGGATTGCTGTAGCTTTTGGTATGATAGGCGATTCGCTTTCCGGAGTAACCTTTATTTCAGTACCGGGTCAAGTTGGACAAAACAATTTTTATTACTTGCAATTGGTATTGGGTTATTTTGCAGGGTATTTTGTTGTATCAAGGGTACTTTTACCTGTGTATTATAAAATGAACTTAGTTTCTATTTACACCTATTTATTTGAAAGATTTGGTGTAGTTTCACAAAAATCAGGTGCATTTTTCTTCATTTTATCAAGGGTTTTAGGTGCAGCGGGTAGGTTGTTTTTAGCAGCATCGGTTATACAATTATTTGTATTCGATGCTTTTGGTGTGCCTTTTGCTCTATCAGTCGCCATCATCATTTCATTAATGCTACTATATACATACAAAGGTGGAATTAAAACTTTGGTTTGGACAGATACACTTCAAAGTGGATTTTTATTGTTGGGTGTAATTTTTTCAATAGTATTTATTGCAAATGATTTAAACTACAGCGGACTTGATTTAATACAAGCTATAAGTAGTAGTAAGTATGCACAGGTATTTGATTTTGATTGGTTTAACAAGAGTAATTTTTTTAAGCAGTTTTTAGGAGGAGCTTTTATAACCATTGCTATGACTGGATTGGATCAAAATATGATGCAAAAAAACCTATCATGCAAAAGTTTGAAAGATGCCCAAAAAAACATGGAAAGCTTCAGTTTAGTTATGGTTTTAGTGAACGTATTTTTTCTTTCTCTTGGTGCTTTGCTTTATATTTATGCCGAACAAAAAGGGGTATCAATACCTTTAAACCCCGTTTCTGGAAAACCTGATACCGATAAGTTGTTTCCAATGCTGGCTTTGCAGTATTTGGGTTCTGGTGCAGGCTTAGTGTTTATTATTGGTTTAACTGCTGCAACTTTTAGCAGTGCCGATTCTGTTTTAACTACTTTAACCACCTCTTTTTATCTTGATTTTTTGAATATTGAAAAATCACATAAAACCGAAGTGGAAAAAACTCAAATACGAAAAAAAGTCCATTTTGGCTTTGCCTTATTATTATTAGTTGTTATACTTATTTTTAGAGCAATGAATAGCAAAGCCATCATTGATACTGTATTGATGATTGCATCATTCACCTATGGACCACTATTAGGATTGTTTGCTTTTGGAATTTTTACCCAAAAAACAGTTAATGACAAATATGTATGGATAATTTGCCTCGTTGCTCCAATTTTATGTTATATTCTAAACGAAAATTCAATAAACTGGTTTTATGGATACAAGTTTGGCTATGAATTATTGTTATTGAATGGGTTGTTAACATTTATGGGATTAGCCATTATTTCTGTCAAAGCAAAAAACACAAATTAAACTTATTTATCTTCCTCTTTTGGTTTAAAAACGTAATGGTAAGTTGGATTTAAATTGGTATTTGATGAATTTGATTCGTTAGTTATAGCTATATCATCAGATGTAGTATCAATAAGTTCCAAAGGCATAGGATTTGAATTTTCATCATCTTTATCATCCTCATTTTCCCATTGATAAGTAGTTTTTTGCGGGCCAAGTTGTTTGTAATGAATTGCCATTAAAATGCCTGCAATGGCGCCCATTAAATGACTTTCCCATGAAATGTGAGGCAAAACTGGTAAAACACCCCAAATCATATTTCCGTATAAGAACACTACTACCAAGGCAAATGCGGCCAAACTCATATTTTTTTTAATAGCTCCACTCACAAACATAAAACTCGCTAAACCATAAACTACACCACTTGCACCAATATGATAGGAGGGGCGCGCAGCTACCCATACCCAAAAACCAGTGGCAAATAAAATCATGAAAAATATTTTATAAGCTACTGTCCTATAATAATAAAAAAGCCCTGAACCTAGCACAAATAATGGAATTGAATTAGAAATTAAATGTCCAAAATCACCATGAATTAAGGGCGAAGTTAAAACTCCAATAATACCTTTAGGATGTCGAGGATAAACCCCTAAATTATAAAGTGGATAATCAAAAACAATTTCTCCAAGTTTAATGATCCATAAAATGATGATGAAAAATACAGGAAAGAAAAAGGTATGAAATATTTTACTTTTCTCAGCTTTTAATACTTCGGTATATTCATGCATAATTAATAGCTATTTAATAAATACTTAACTCTTGCAAATATTTGGCACACTAATTTTGTACCATATTAAAAAAACATGTTATGATGACAGATGAAACTATTGAAGTTAAAATTTTTATGAAAGATGGCCAAAGGAAGTTTGGCGTTTTATTAGATGGCCTAAGTGCTGTAGAGAGTAAGGTTGAGTCATTTAAATTTGTTTGTAATTCTAAAATACAAACTTATTTAAAAACTGCCAATTGTGGATTAATTGAAATGTTACCTATTAATGAAGTTAAAGTTGTGGAAACTTATTTGAGATAATTTTTTCAATGGTGAGTTTTTGATTTTTTAAATTTTAATTATTGAATTAAAAGCTTACTTTCAGTTTATAAAATGGCAATGCTTATATTATAGCAAGTTGTTAATTGCTTGAGCAAGTGCCTCATCTTTTTCAGTCACTATATTGCCTTTGCTGTGGGTATTCAGTTTTATTGTTACCTTGTTATAAACATTGCTCCAATTTGGATGATGATTATGTTTTTCGGCTAAAAATGCTACTTTGCTCATAAATGCAAAGGCATCAATAAAATTTTTAAACTCAAATTCTTCTATCAAATAAGAGGTACCGTTTGTTTCTTCAATTTTCTTCCACATATTAATAAACTCCTGTGTAATTATGTGGATTAATGGCTTTCATTTCTTGCTTAACCTCCTCATTAATATTCAGCTGATCAATAAAATCATGTAGGGATTCTTTGTTAATCACAGTGTTGGTTCTGGTTAAATTTTTTAAAGCATTATAAGGGTGAGGATAGTTTTCTCTTCTTAATATAGTTTGCAAGGCTTCAGCCACAACCGCCCAATTATTTTCTAAATCATTGGCAATGGCAGTTTCGTTAATGATTAACTTGCTAATTCCCTTTTGCAAAGAATTTAAGGCTATCATTGAATGAGCCACTGGAATTCCAATATTTCTGATTACTGTTGAATCAGTTAAATCTCGTTGCAAACGAGATACAGGTAGTTTTGCTGCAAAAAACTCAAACATGGCATTAGCTAAACCCAAATTACCTTCAGCATTTTCAAAATCAATAGGATTAACTTTATGTGGCATAGCTGATGAACCAACCTCACCATCTTTCAACTTTTGTTTAAAATAGTTCATTGAAATATATGACCATACATCTCTACTAAAATCTATTAATATGGTATTTATTCTTTTCAGGGCATCAAAAGAAGCAGCTAAATTGTCATAATGCTCTATTTGGGTGGTGTATTGTTGTCGTTTTAAACCTAAATTTTCATTCACAAATTTATTGGCAAAGGCTATCCAATCAATATTAGGGTAGGCTATTAAGTGAGCATTAAAATTGCCTGTAGCGCCCCCAAATTTTGCTCCGAATGGAATTTCTTTTAATTGTTGTAATTGATTAAACACGCGCTCTGCAAAAACCAAAAATTCTTTCCCTAATTTGGTTGGTGAAGCAGGTTGACCATGTGTATGAGCCAATAGTGGAACTGATTTCCAAGCTTGTGCCACGTGGCAAATCATACCTACAGTTTTTTCTAATGTTGGTATAAATAACAATTGAATGGCTAGTTTATAGGAAAGGGGAATAGCCGTATTATTTATGTCTTGTGATGTTAATCCAAAATGAATAAATTCTTTATATGCGCCAATTCCTATCAAATCAAATTGATCACGTAAAAAATATTCAACTGCTTTAACATCATGATTGGTTACCTTTTCTATTCCTTTAATTGCGTTAGCATCTTCATCACTAAAATTGGCAACAATATTCCTTAATTTTTGATAACTTGTTTTGTCAATATCTTTTAATTGAGGCAAGGGTAATTCACTTAAGGCAATAAAATATTCAACCTCAATATGTAAACGGTATCTGATAAGTGCAAACTCCGAAAAATATTGACTCAATTGTTCTGTTTGATTCCAATATCTTCCATCAACTGCCGAAATACTATGTAATGCTGTATGTTCCATAAAATTTTAAGAACGCGAAATTAACTATTTTTTTAGAGCATACAGCATAAAAAAAATTTCAATTTTATTCTTGAATTATTTTTTTGTTCATTTGGGTAAAAATAATTGTCGATTTTTACTAATGAAAAAATATTTCCTATTAATTTTTGGCGTCATGTATGGCAATTTAATGATAGTTGCAGGTGGCTTTCAAGTGAATTTACAAGGCCAAAAACAAACTGGAATGGGGCATGCTGGAATTGGCTTAGCTCTTGACAATGCTGCGCTACTCTTTAATCCCGGGGCACTCATTTTTGTCGATTCTTTAGGTAGCTTTTCGGCAGGCGCTAGCTTTATTATACCCCGCACTGTTTACCTAGATCCTAAAAGTATATATGTGGCTCAAACCGTTAATCATACTGGTACCCCGTTAACTTTATATGGTAATTTTAAGTTTAAAAAAAATTCTCCTTTAACTCTTGGCTTTGGTTTATATAATCCTTTCGGAAGCCGGGTACAATGGGAAGATGATTGGAAAGGGCAGTTTTTATTGAGAGAAATTAGTTTAAAAACATTCTTTTATCAACCTACCTTATCTTATAAAGTGAACCAAAAATTAGGTATAGGGGTAGGCTATATATTTGCGAATGGAGAATTTAATTTAAGAAAAGGAATTCCCATTCAAGATAGTATTGGTAACTATGGGGAGGCCTTTTTGTCAGGTACCGCAAAAGGTCAGGGTTTCAATGTAGGTCTTTTTTATAAAATAAATTCAAAGTTTTCAGCTGGCTTAAATTTTAGATCATCAGTCAAGGTTAAGGTAGAAAATGGGATGGCAGATTTTACTACGGCTAATATGGTGAGCGAATATTTTCAGGATAGTACATTTAATACACAACTGAATTTACCCTATACGGCAAGTATTGGTTTGGGATATTTACCTAATGATAAAATTAAATTAGCTCTTGACATTAATTATATTGGTTGGAAAAGTTATGATTCATTAAAAATTGACTTTGCCAAAAACAGCGATAAATTGGCTGATTTGGCATCTCCAAGATTGTATAAGAATACCTTTATTTTTAGATTAGGAATGCAGTATAAACTTAATGAATTTTTTGTGGTAAGAGCAGGTGCTTATTATGATCAATCACCGGTACAAGATGGTTATTTAACACCCGAAACACCGGATAGCGACAAAATTGGCATTAGTACTGGCTTTTCATTTAGTTTGAAGAAATGGTTTTATTTGGATGCCTCCTTACTTTATGTTGAAGGACTAAAAAGAACCGATACCAATTTAGAAACACAATTTGAAGCCACCTATAAAACAAAGGCAGTGATACCAGGATTTAATGTTGGAATTAAATTTTAATTTTGTTGAAATTAAGTTACATTTACAAAAAATAAATATAATGAAAAAAATCTACTTTTCTTTAATTACTTTAATAGCATCCTCGGCATCAATAGTAAACGCGCAATGTGCAGGTGAGCGTTATTTTAATTATGTCTATCCAGCCAATCCAATAGTAACAAGTAATGTTAATTACGGTAGCAATGTAAAAGTTGGTGGCAGTACTCAGCAATTATTGCTTGATGTTTATGAGCCCAATGGCGATACGGCTGCATTAAGACCGTTAGTGCTTGTAGCGCATGGGGGAAGTTTTATTGGAGGCTCAAAAACAGGTACTGATGTGGTGCCAATTTGTAAAGATTTAGCCAAATTGGGATATGTTGCGGCTTCTGTTGAATACAGACTAGGTATGACAAATTTTCCGTTACCAGGGCCCGATTCTTCTGATGCCACTGAAGCTGTAATGCGTGCAGTTCATGATGGTAGAGCCGCAGTAAGATATTTTAGAAAAAATGCTGACATTGGTGGTAACACATTTAAAATAGATACGAATAACATTTTCTTTGCAGGTGTTTCAGCTGGTGGATTTATTGCCTTACAAATGGCTTATTTGGATGAGGTTTCAGAAATACCATCATATATTGACATGGTTGGACAACCAGGTTTAACAGGTGGCTTAGAAGGAAATAGCGGAAATCCTGGTTATTCTTCTGAAGTAAAAGCCATAATCAATATGTGTGGCGCCCTTGGGGATACTGCTTGGATGAAACCAGGTGATGAACCAGTAATTAATTTTCACGGAACTAATGACGGAACTGTACCCTATGGCTCGGATGTTATTACTTTAGTTGGTTTATATCCTTTATTAAAAGTTGATGGAAGTTTTTCAATTAATAACAAGGCTGTTCAATTGGGAATTCCAAGTTGTTTCGAAATTTATGAAGGTCAAGATCACGTACCTGCTACTTCCAATACATCTTATTATGATACCACTATCGTTAAAATAAGAACATTTTTAAATCACTTTGTTTGTGGCTCCCCTTTAAATTGTAATTATAATGGTTCAATTGTGAATGCTGTTGGCGCTGGCGTTTATGAAATTAATAATCTTCAAAATTGGACTATTTTTCCAAACCCAAGTAAGCAAAAAATTACGCTTAACTTAAACTCGTTAAATGCAAATAAAGTCAACATTTCGGTGTTTAATTATTTAGGTCAAGAAGTGATAAACATGAATGGTATTGTTCAAAAACAGCAAGAAATAAATATTCAAAATTTATCAAATGGTGTTTACTATGTTCAAATTAACGATGGTGTTAACACCTATGCTAAAAAATTAGTGAAAGAATAGTGAACATTTTTGAAATTCAAAATCAAGAGCACTAGTTTAGCAAAGTAAATTTTGATAAAATAGGGGTGTAGGAATAATTCGTGTTTAAGTGTTGTTGGTTTTGTTCAAATGTTATCGAATCATTTTTGATTAGCTAATTTTTCTTCAATGTTGCTTAATATTTCAAGTTGCTTTGCTTGGGTTTCAAAAAGAAGCTTAATTTGCTCTTCAATAAGTAAATCAATTTTTTGATGTAGTGCCCTAATTTCTAATTCTGCTTTCAAGTTAATTAAATAATCATTTTCATTTTGTTTACGATCTTTTTC
Source organism: Bacteroidia bacterium (assembly GCA_035439485.1). GTDB lineage: Bacteria > Bacteroidota > Bacteroidia > UBA4408 > UBA4408 > CAIKXD01. The sequence continues at coordinate 36,459 of DAORKI010000014.1, read as the reverse complement.
TTCTTGTCGGTTTTGACTCATCATAATTATTGGAGCTTGCAGTGCAGCAATACACGATAAAACAAGATTCATTAAAATAAATGGATAAGGGTCAAATACATTTTGAGTTGTGGCAACCGAATTATAAATTATCCAAATTATCAGCACCAAAATAAATGAAATAATAAATGCCCAACTGCCACCAAATCGTGAAATTTTATCAGATATTTTTTCTCCTCTAGTTAAAATTTCTTTTGGCGGATTCAAAAGATTTTGGATGATTAGTTCTTCGTCATCTATTGTTTTTTCTACAATATCCTGTAGTTTTTTAAGATGTTCGCTTTCTGATTCAAGAATTTTTTTTGTGTCCATTTTGTGATGTCTTTAATTTCTTTACTTTTTAAAAAGGGATTTAATTTTATCAATCAATTGCACTACACTTTGAATTTAAATAATGAACTTCATCACTGCAAAACATCACACAAGTTCGCTCGCCCACTTACCTTTGCCTTCAGTTGCATCCCATAATTTTATATTCAATTTACTTGAAAGCATATTTGCAATGATAAATGCATCCTCTTTATTGGAGCTTTGATAAGCTAAAATTCTTTGATTTTTTTCAATAACCAAATTTACTTGAATTACCTTTTCTTTTGCTGTTACCGAAGTTCCCGACAAACCTGTAACCCCGCTTATTAAAGCTGTTTTAAAAATTGAAATATAACATGATTTGCCAAAATTCTCCCAATTTCCGAATTTTTGTGGTCCAAATATTTTAATTTTTCGATACCTTTTCTCAATAAAATTGATTTCAATTCCTTCAACATAAACAAATAATCCTATAGAAGTTAATCCAAAGGCAATGGTCCATAAACCCAATTTTAAGAGTCCCAATGCCATCATTAAAAAAGCCAGAAGTTTTATCATCAAAGGCCTACTTTCAGGGTTTATGTAAACATAATTTTCAGTTGAGTTTTCTTTGGACAAGGACATATGCTAGTATTAGTTCTAATTAAAAGTGTTTATTTAGTGGTACCTGTTCCCATTTGTTTTCCCATTTCCTCATATACTTTATCATTAGGTTCCCAAAGTTCAATTTTGTTACCCTCTAAATCCATAATATGGACAAATTTTCCATAATCATAACTTTGCATGGTATCAGTAATGGTAACGCCTTCCTTTTTTAATTCTACTAAAAGGGCATCTAAATTGGCAACGCGGTAGTTAATCATAAATTCTTTGGTAGATGGTAAAAAATAGTTGGTAGTTTCTTTGAATGGACTCCATTGGGAAAATCCTTTCTTGGTTGAATCGGATCCTTGAAACCATTCAAATACTGAACCGTATTGGTTGGTATTCAATCCCAAATGAGTTTGATACCATTGACGGAGCGCTTTTGGGTCTTTACATTTGAAAAATATGCCTCCAATACCGGTTACTCTTTTAAGTGGAGGGAGTTGGTTATTTTCATTTTTTATTGATTTTACAGCATATCCAAAGGCAAATGAAGTAATAAGTGCAGTAAAAATTAGTATGTTTTTTTTCATGGGCTTATATTTTTATAGTTCTATAGTTCAAGTTAAACGAAAACAACACTAAAGTTCTAGTGAATTTTATTTTTGAAAAATACTTATAAAACAAATGTAAGCACGAATATTTAATTAATGAAGAGGATATTTACTTTTTGAAAATTTACAGCTATTTATATTTTTGTATTTTAGCGCCTCAATTCAAAATAATAAATTATGGCAACTATGTTAGATTTTGAAAAACCAATTGCTGATTTACTTGAACAACGTGAAAAAGTTGAGCAAGTTGCAGCTAAGAGTGGGGTTGATGTTTCAAAAACAATTAAAGATTTAGATGACAAAATAAAAGCTACACGCAAAGAGGTATACGACCATTTAACGCCTTGGCAAAGGGTAATGGTGAGTCGACATCCAGATAGACCATATGCGATTAGTTATATTAATGCTTTAAGTGATAATACTTGGATTGAATTGCATGGAGACCGCACAGTAAAAGATGATAAGGCTATGGTTGGTGGTTTTGGTAGTTTAGATGGTAGAACTGTGATGTTTATTGGACAACAAAAAGGGATTAATACAAAAATGCGTCAGTACCGTAATTTTGGAATGCCTAACCCTGAGGGCTATAGAAAGGCCTTACGCTTAATGAAATTAGCTGAAAAGTTTAACAAACCAATTGTTACTTTTATTGATACTCCTGGTGCTTATCCTGGTTTGGAAGCCGAAGAACGTGGCCAAGGTGAGGCAATTGCAAGAAATTTAATTGAGATGGCACAGTTAAAAGTGCCTGTTATTTGTGTTATTATTGGTGAAGGTGCGTCTGGTGGTGCTTTAGGGATTGGCATCGGTGATAAAGTTTTGATGTTGGAAAATACTTGGTACTCGGTTATTTCTCCAGAGTCTTGTTCCTCTATTTTATGGAGAAGTTGGGATTTTAAAGAGAAAGCTGCCGAAGCTTTAAAACTAACTGCTACTGATATGTATGCTAATAAATTGGTTGATGGTATTATTAAAGAGCCTCTTGGTGGCGCGCATACCAATATTCCTGAAGCACATAAAATTGTTAAAGCAGAAGTGAAAAAACAATTAGATAAGTTAGATGCCCTATCAGCAGAGCAACGCATCGAAAAAAGAATCAAAAAATTCTGCGCCATGGGCGTGGTTAGGGAATAAAAATTTTGTTAACCTAAATACAAAAAACTATGAAATTACTTCAAGGAAAATCGGCATTGATTACTGGCGCTTCTAGGGGAATTGGTAAAGGCATTGCATTAAAATTTGCTGAACATGGCGCTAATGTGGCATTTACATACTTGTCATCAGTTGAAAAGGGTTTAGAATTAGAAAATGAATTGAAAGCTTTTGGTGTGAATGCCAAAGGATATCGTTCAGATGCTGCTGATTTTAAGGCTGCTGACGAATTAATTAATCAAATGCTACTCGATTTTGGCAGCATAGATATTGTAGTTAACAATGCAGGAATTACGCGAGATGGTTTATTGATGCGTATGTCCGAAGAAAATTTTGATGAAGTAATAAAAACAAATTTAAAGTCTGTATTCAACATTACGAAAGCGGTTCAAAAAATAATGTTGAAACAACGAAATGGCTCAATTATTAATATTAGCTCCGTAGTTGGAGTTAAAGGAAATGCAGGCCAAGCTAATTACGCTGCCTCAAAAGCTGGAATAATTGGTTTTACGAAATCAATTGCATTAGAATTAGGCTCAAGAAATATTAGATGTAATGCCATAGCTCCTGGTTTCATTGAAACTGAAATGACAGCAGTGTTAGACGAAAAAACTGTGCAAGGGTGGAGAGAGGCCATCCCAATGAAAAGGGGCGGCAATGTGGATGATGTAGCCAATTTGTGTGTGTTTCTTGGTAGTGATATGAGTGCATATATAACAGGGCAATGTATCAATGTTTGTGGTGGAATGTTAACCTAGGTTAGGATTAATTTTAGGGTTTTCTTCATTTTATTCTTTCATTAAAACAAATTAGATTCTACTCAATTGTGCTGCAATAATTTATACACACTATATATGAATTAAATAAATAACTGTTTAAATTTTAGACACTTTGTTAACCTTTTTAAACAATTAAGCGGGCAAATTTGACTACTTTTGGCAGTTCAATTCGAATTGCTTGAGCAAAATTGTTGATCAAATAAAAAAACCTGTGGCCACAGAAATGGAGTTGTTTGAAGAAAAGTTCAAGCAATCAATGAGGAGTTCTGTACCATTGTTGGATAAAATCACACACTATATCTTAAAAAGAAAGGGCAAGCAACTTCGACCTATGTTTGTTTTTTTAAGTGCAAAATTATGTGGGGAAATTAATGAGTCATCCTATCGAGCAGCTTCACTAATTGAATTGTTGCACACCGCAACCTTGGTGCACGATGATGTGGTTGATGACAGTAATTTAAGAAGAGGTTTTTTTTCTGTGAATGCTCTTTGGAAGAATAAAATTGCTGTACTTGTAGGTGATTACTTATTGTCAAGAGGTTTATTACTTTCTGTTGAAAATGAGGAGCATCACTTATTGAAAATAGTATCGAATGCCGTGCGCGAAATGAGTGAGGGTGAATTGCTACAAATTGAAAAAGCGCGCAGATTGGATATAAGCGAAGAAATTTACTTTGACATTATACGTCAAAAAACAGCTTCTTTAATTGCTTCTTGCTGCGCAGCAGGAGCACAAAGCGTGAAAGCTGATGAGGCTACTATTGAAAAAATGCGTCTTTTTGGTGAGCTCACCGGTATTGCCTTTCAGCTCAAGGATGATTTGTTTGATTATGGCTCTGGAGATATAGGTAAACCAACAGGAATTGACATCAAGGAACAAAAAATGACTTTGCCTCTTATTTATGCCTTAAGCAAAGCAAGTTATTTAGTTAAAAGAAAATTAATCAACATTGTTAAAAATAATAATAATGACCCTGAAAAGGTGAAATACGTCATTGATTACGTCCTCACCAGCGGAGGAATTGAATACACGCAAAATATTATGCTAAATTACAGACAACGTGCTTTAGATATTTTGCATCAGTTTGATGATGGTGATGCCAAAAATTCACTAAAAGAATTGGTAATGTACACTACTGAAAGAACAAAATAATTTATGAAAAATTTGTTATCACGGAGTAATTTTTTTTCCATTACTTCACTTACGTTTTTATGTTTATTTAGTGCATGTGGCAATAAGGAACAAGCTCCTATAATCAACAAGAAAATCGAAAATTCAACACCAAATTTTAAACCACAGGTATTGAAGGATACCATTGGTGGTGTTTTTCATGAATACTATCAAAACGGAAATATTAAGATTAAAGGCCTTTTCAAAAACGGTAAAAGAGACGGTGATTGGAGTTACTTTTATGAAAATGGAAAGCTATGGAGTTGGGGTGAATATACTGAAGGAGTCCGTAATGGTGCAAGTAGCGTTTATTATGAAAATGGGGTGTTAAAAATGGAAGGAAATTATTTTAATAATAAACAAATTGGAATTTGGAAATTTTATGATGAAAACGGAAATCTTAAAAAAGAAGTTAACCTAGACCCGCATTAAACAGCAGGAAGCACCCAAGTGTAAAACAATTAATTTCACATAAGTAATTCCGTTCAACTATTGATATCCCGCTGTGAGCAATAAAATAATACCGATTACACTTTCAATTTATTCCAATTGCAGCAGGGCCTTATTGTACTAATACCGATGTGAAATAAGTAATGCTGATTTGATATTTGTAATAGACCAAATAAATTTGGTCTAACAAATGATCACCGGCATTTACCTCAGTTTGAAATGGTCTAAAGACCATTTCACTTTCTTATAAAAAGTGGTCATAATAAATCACATTAGATATGAATAAAAAAGCCGACAATTATGTTGTCGGCTTTTTTGTCATTAAGGCAATTCTAGTGCATTACTTGTATTTTAGCATTTGAATTCATATTTCCAATAGTTGTTATTTGGTAAGAACCATTACTTAAATCACTTGTATTTAAATTAAATTTGGAAGCATTATTCACATTTATATCTTTTACAATTCTACCTGTAATGTCAGTAATTACAAGCTTTCCTGTAAATTGTTGTTCAAAATTAACTAACACATTGTCATTGGCAGGATTTGGTGATAATTGAAGGTTTAAATTAGCCATGTTTTCAATTCCTGTCGTCATATCAAGGGTATTGAGTGTTGTATTGGTAATAATAGCTTCATTAAAATCAAAATAAATGTAGGCTGTGTTTTTCCATTCAGTACCTGCAATTGCATTTGGTTTAGCTTTTACTTTATAGGTAACAAAGCCTTCACTACCAGCCATGTTAGCACCACTATCAGGAAGCATTATATTATAAAAATTGAATTTCATGATATGATTATCAATCACATTGATGGTCATGGGATGTGAGCTTCCTGTTACAACCAAGGTGCTAAAATCTAAATCAACATCGATAGTATCAACAACTGAAATGTTGTATGCGGTATCCGTTCCAGTATTTTGAAAATGGATAGTGTATTCAAAATTTGTGTTTTGAGGTACATAACCTTGTGGGCCAAGGCCTTGAGGATAAACTTCTTTTGCGTTTGGATCCCATGAGTTACTCACAACATAACATTTGGTCATGGTGTTATTTGAAGGGTCAGCATCATTTAAAGTTGGACTTGCACTGTAAGTAAAGCATACAGAATCTCCTATTTGAGCTGATAATGGCGTGTAAATTTCAGTTCCTGCATGATGACTTAATCCCCACCATCCTGCTGAAAGGTTTGTCCAATTCACATCTTGACCTACCACGCTGCTTGAAGGTATACCCCAATAATCTGATGAATATGATACTAATGGGTCTAAATTTAATACCGAACTCGCATTATTAGCTGGATAGCAAGAATTATTATAAACAGATGTGTTTAGCCAGCCAACAAAGCCTGGTCTGAATCTCCAGCCATGTAAATTCACTTCTAAATCATATTGGTTATTACATGTTATTCCAAAATCTAAATTTTGTGTAGTACCGGTAGCAACTGCGGCATAACTTCCACCACTTGGACATGAAACAGTAACGTTACTTAACATGTATGAGGAAACACTAATATTGAAATTCACTCCCAACGGTAAACCAATGGAATAGTGCCCAGCACTATCAGCAAAAGAATATAAATAAGTTGCTCCTCCTTGATCAGTAACAACAATACTTGCATAAGGTATAAATGTATCACCTGTATTGAATATGCAATCTGCATTATCATCAACAAATACAGTTCCTTCTATATTTCCACATGGGCCAATGTAAACTGGACCGTAAACTAAAGTGTCAACATCATTATCTGGCCATGTAACCATAAATTGAACAGAAAATTGACCTGGTAAGTTATATGTATGCTCGATTATACCCCAATAATAACTTCCTCCTTGGTAAAGTGGAAGCTTTGTTGTTGAGCTGGTCCCATCACCAAAAGCAACATCCATTGTAACTGAATCAGTTGGTAAATAAGGCCCGGCTTGTGAGCCATTCACATAAAAATAAACATTAGCTGGTAAATTACAATAAACACTCATTGAGTCAAATACTGAAATAGGCAAGGCTACTTGTGCCTTTGCACTTTGGCTAATCATCATTCCAAATGCTGATAAAGCAAATAATAGGAGTAATTTTTTTTTCATGGGATTAATGTTTTAAGTTATAGTAATATGAACGTAAAGTAATTACAAAAGGGACAATAGCATTTAATTAATTTCAAAAAGATTTATAACTTGTTGTTAATTAGCAAGTTAAAACAAAGTCGCTATTCTAATGATCTTTTATTGAATAAGATATATCCAAATGAAAATAAAATACTGTATGGTTTTTCAGCAGCGCTGTAATAATTAAAATTCAGACTTAAAGGCCCAACAGGTGTTTGATACACCAAGGCAGTGCTGGCGATAAAACTTCTTAAACTGAATATATCACTATAATAGGAATGCAATGTTTCATCTTTTAAGATAGATTGATAGGCCTGAAAAACATAACCTTCAATTCTTAAATCTAAAGAGCTATAAATATTAATCACATTTTTTAATCCAAAGCTGGTGTAATTATGTGCTCTGTATTTTTCCAAAAATATTGTTTTTGCTTCAGGAATAGGGTTAAATTGTGGCGCGGCTAAAATACTGGCGGTGTAATTGGCAAAAAAATCTTGTGACGAAATAACGGTTTCTGTGGCAAATCCAAGTCTTAATCTTCCTCTTCGTTTATAATAATTTTCATAACTTAACTTAAATTGAAACCATTCATGATAGGCAGTTTCAAATAATTGTTGGGCAGACGTAGTACCAGGATTTGTAATTTCATTTCCAAAAACATATCTGAATTTAAGTGCCAAGTAGGTGCCTGAATTTGCAAATTGCTTACGGTTTAACGTATTTCTTTCATAAAAAATGTATGGAGTTATAAGAAAAAAGTCAGTGCGGTCAGTAGTGTCAGCTTGAGAAAATGTTTTTGTTTGATAATATTTGTCGTATAGGTTGGCCGCATTACCGCCTATTGAAATCTTTCCTTTATTTTTAGCTGGCAGGCCAGCATTTACGTCAAAAAAATTCTCATTTTGAACTAAATAAGAAGGTTTTGATTCTTCAAAAAAGGCAGTACTGCTTCTGAAATAATCCCATCTGTTTCGAGTAAAGGAAGTTTCAATATAAAATGGAAGATTCGATGGAAAATCAAATTTTGTTTTCACTTGGTATGAACCGTAGAACCTACCAAAATAGGTGTTCCCAAATATACTGATACCAATTTTTCCCAAATAATTATATTGCGCAGCAATGTATGCAGCATTCAAAGGACGAGATGAAAAGTTACCTCCAAAAGTTAAAAAGATATCTTTTTCTTTTTTAATTTTTAGGTCAAGTTTGTAATAGCCTGTTTTAGCATCCACTTTTGCTAATGGATATATTTGTTTTATTTTTTGGTCTGCTGCAAGTCTAAAATACTGTGGTTTTATTTCTTCAAACGATACAATACTATTATTTTTAAGTCCAAGGAGTTTACGAACGTATTCGCTTTGTCCTTTTTTTAAGCCTTTTACATCCACTTGATTAAAAACAAGATTAGGAGCAGTTCCCCTAAAATATCTTCTTTTTGTATTTAAAATTTCTTTATTTGATCTTCTTGAAATTGCTTTGGAAATTTCATCGATTTTTTCATTTGCAGCAGTGTATCCCGACTGAATAAGTTCATCCGGTTTATCAAATTCAAATAAACCAACAAAACCAACCTTAGGTTCAAGAACTATAACCTTAATAGGTAATTCAAGACTAATTCCTCGATTTATGAAGATACTTTTAATCTGTGAAATTAAATCATCCTCATCTGGGGGATTTAGCGATTCAGAAACATTACTCCCTATAATAATATCAGGATTAAAATTTTCGTACATGACATCAGTAGGAAAATTATTATACAAACCTCCATCAAAATAGAGTTTATTATCCATGTTTAAGGTTTTAATATAAAATGGGAAGGACATTGATGCCCTAACACATTGTCCTAGATCTCCTTTTGAAAAAACCTCTTGTCTTTTTTCGGTTATGTTTGATGCTACACATCTATAAGGAACAAACAAACTATCAAAATTACCACCACATGCAGCAGTTGGCTTTGCAAAAAATTCCATCAATCCAAAATCAACAGGAACAGGTGAAATTAAATTGGTGGGCAAAGAAGTTTGAATTAAAGTATCTAACGAAAATTTGAAATTAATCCATCCTGCGTCAACTTCGCGTTTTTTAAAATAATAAATATGATGATCTTCAATTTCACCTACAGCCCACTTTTTAAATTTCTCTTGATGAACCATTATTTCCATTTCAGCTGGTGAATAACCAGAGGCATACATGGCACCAATTAATGCTCCCATGGAAGTTCCAGCTATAAAATCAATTGGAATATCATTTTCTTCTAAGGCCTTTAAAACACCAATATGTGCTATACCATCAGCTCCACCACCACTGAGCACAACACCTACTTTTTGAGCATAGTTGTGCTCAAGCCCCATCAAAAAAATTATAAGGCAATTGATTATTTTAACCCAATTTTTAAATTGATTCAACATTTTGGCAAAGCTAATTGATTTTCGTTGCTGCCAAAACAAGGAATTTGTTAATGGCTAACTTTTTGATGTTGATAGTTATTACTTTAAATATATATTTAATTTATGACTTTAACGATATTTGCAGATAATGTTATAAAATGTTTAATGATTAATTGGCAAACAAACCCTTCAAATGCTAAGTAAATTAAGAAAAATTATTTTTATATGGAGTATAACTCTTACTCCTTTGGTGATGAAAAATTCTAATGCTCAGTCATTCCAAAAGAAAGACAAAATTTTTGAAGCTGGATTTGGTTTGGGAATTTATGACACTTATTTGTATCAGAAAAGCACTGGAAATAGTGAAAGCAATAAGGCTGCAGCATGGGTATTTCCAGTATCTCTTGAATATGCAGTTGGAAATCGACTTGGCATAGGGTTGGCATATAAATACAGTAATTTCATTATAGGAAAGGATGATACAGTGAATACAAATGCTAAAATCAATGGAAATGATTTGGTGTTAAAACCTACATTTCATTTGTTAAAAACCAAAAGAATCAATTTGTATATTGGGGCTTTGGCAGGCCTATCATGGTTTAATTATCAAGTAAATGATATCAATCAATCATATGCAAAAGGTGATGGAACTATATTGGCTTTTGTTTTAGGAACAAGGTTGTATGTCACTAAAAATATTGGTTTATCTTTAAATTATACTTACAATAATTATAATTTTGTGGACTTAACAATTGCAAACAATTTAAGTGCTATAGAAAAATTAGACCTTAGATTAAAGAGAGGAAATGTTGGCTTAGGTCTTGTTTTTAAATTCAACTAAATGAAAAAATTAAGTAGTATCTTTTTGTATTTATTATCAGTACATACTTATGGGCAAAATATTACACTTAATTCATTAGGTAGCATAACCAATGTTTTAAACGAAAGCAGTGGTATCATTTATATTAATCCGAATAGGTTATACACACATAACGATTCGGGAGGAAATAATGAGATTTATGAAATGGATAATTCGGGAAATTTAATTAGGACTATTATCATTAATAATGCAACAAACATTGACTGGGAAGATATTACAAAGGACAATCTCAATAATTTGTACATAGGCGATTTTGGGAACAATAATAATGACAGAACTGATTTAAGAATTTATAAAATTCCAAGTCCTCAATCATTTATGGGAGATACAATTTCTGCCGAAACAATATCGTTTAATTATCCTGACCAAACAGCATTTCCACCAATTCCAACCAAAAGAAATTTTGATGCTGAAGGATTAATTTGGTATAATGACAGTATTTATATTTTTACTAAAAACCGCACTGTGCCTTTCAATGGCTATTGTAAGATGTATAAAATTCCTGCTTCGCCTGGAAATTACACAGCGCAAATTTGTGATAGTGTGTTTTTGTGTAATAGTTCACAATCAGACTGTTGGGTTACTTCAGCGGCTATTTCACCAAACAATGCTCATTTGGCATTATTGAATCATAATAAAATTTGGTGGTTTAGTTGTTTTAATGGTGACAACTTTTTTAAAGAAGCTAAAATCACAATTACGTTGAATAATTATACACAAAAGGAAGGTATTACTTTTAAAAACACACATGATATTTTTGTCACAGATGAGCTTTCTACTATAGATAATTCAGGGGGTAAATTGTATGAAGCCGATATGGTTAATTTTACGCTTTTACCTTACATTAACATTATCCAAGATTCTATTATATGTGATAATTGCAGTTTTTCGGCCGATAGTGTTGCGGGCACGGTATCGTGGAGTAATGGAACATTTGGACCAACAATAACACCAACATACACAGGTTGGTATTTAGCAACAGCTACAAGTATTAATAATTGCATGATGCAAGACTCTGTTTACATTTCTTATTTGCAGGGATTGAAACCCATGATAAATCATAAAATAAACTTATTGATTGAGCATACAAATCAGCACGAAATAAGAGGAAAAATTTTAAATTCAAATGAGATTAATTATTTAGTTACATTACACGATTTAACTGGTAAAGAAATGGCAACTTTAACAATAAATAGTAGCGAAAAAAATATTCCTTTCGTATTAAAGGCAAACCTGAAGAATGGATTATATATGTTAAGTATTGTTTCAAAACAACAGCAAAATACTTATAAAATTGCAATTACACATGATTAGTTGCAAATCATCAAAAGCATTTTAATTGTTTACTTTGCAAATTAAAAATATATAGTGGATAGATTAAAAATACAGCAAGAACAAAATACTTTCACTGAAAATGGGAGGCTGTTGCCATTGATGGAAGAATTTTACACCATTCAAGGCGAAGGATTTAACACAGGCAAGGCAGCTTATTTTATTAGGGTTGGAGGATGCGATGTGGGTTGTCATTGGTGCGATGTTAAGGAAAGTTGGGATGCTTCAATACATCCACTTACTTCAGCTGATAGCATAGTAAAGAATGCTGTTGAATTTCCTGGAAAAGCAGTAGTGGTAACTGGAGGAGAACCTAGTATGTATCCACTAGATTATCTTACCCAGCAATTAAAATCAAAAGGAATTCAAACCTTTGTTGAAACATCGGCTTCATATCCATTAAGTGGAAGTTGGGATTGGGTGTGCCTTTCTCCCAAAAAAACATTGCCTCCATTAAATCAAAATTATGCCTTAGCCAATGAGTTAAAAATAATTGTTTTCAATAAGCATGATTTTTTATGGGCAGAAGAAAATGCTGCTAAAGTAAATAGCGCTTGCAAATTGTATTTACAACCTGAATGGAGCAAATCGAAAGAAATTACACCTTTAATAATTGAATATGTTAAAGAAAATCCAAAATGGAATATTTCTTTACAAACACATAAGTATTTAAATATTCCCTAAAAAAATGTTTGAAATGCAATTTAGCACCAAAGTAGGTAACATTATTCTCTTATTTTTTATTTGTTTATCAATCCAAGTTGTTGCTCAAAAAACAGATAATAAATACAGTAGCAGTTCTGACAAAGCAATTAAAAATTATGAAAAAGCTTTACTCAGTTTTGACGCTCGAAAGGATGATGAAGCCATTGAATTGCTTCAAAAAGCCATAAAAACAGATCCTAATTTTGTAGAAGCTCACATGTTTTTAGCTGAAATTTTTGGTGAAAATAAAAGGTATAAAGAGGCATTAGAGGAAGGAAAGGCAGCCATAGGAATAAGCCCCGATTTTTTTAAAAGTGCGTATTATAGCATGGGTTTTTGGTGTTTAAAATTGCAACTGTATGATGAAGCTGAACAATATTTAGAACACTATTTGACCTATAAGTCTATTCCAGCGGAAGCCAGGTATAACGCAACTTTGGGGCAAAAATCAGCCAAGTTTGCCAAATATGCCGTTCAGCATCCTGTGCCCTTTAATCCAATAAATTTGGGTTCAGATGTGAATTCTTCTGAAAGTGATTATTTACCAGCCATTACAGCTGATGAACAAAATTTAGTTTATACCCGATTAATACCTAAAGACCCCAGCAACAGTTTACCTGGAACAAAAAATAAATCGGAAGATTTTTATAGCTGCAAAAAAATTAATGGAAAATGGTCGAAAGCAATAAACATGGGGCCTCCAATTAATACTCATGGCAACGAAGGTGCACAATGCATTTCGGCCGATGGACAAACCTTAATATTTACAGCCTGTAGCGAATATGATGGCTATCCAGGAGGAAGAAAAGGGTTTGGAAGCTGCGATTTATTTATTGCAAAAAAATTAGCTAACGGTTCATGGAGTGTTCCCGAAAATATGGGCAAACCAATAAACACCGATAGTTGGGAGTCGCAACCAACCTTGTCAAGTGATGGTCAAACACTCTATTTTGTGAGTAATCGGGCTGGTGGCAAGGGAAGTGCTGATATTTGGAAATGTACTAAAAATGAACTAGGAAAATGGTCTAATTTGGTAAACCTTGGCGATAGTATTAATACACCTGGATTTGATGAGTCTCCATTTATTCATCCTGACAATAAAACCTTATATTTTGTTTCAGATAGCTGGCCTGGTATGGGCAGTAGAGATATTTATTTATCGAGATTGAAAAAAGATGGCAGCTTTTCAGCCCCAATGAATTTGGGTTATCCTATAAATACAGGCGAAAATGAGCGCGATTTAATTGTAAGTGCTAATGGTAGAACGGCTTATTTCTCATCAGAAAGACCAGGTGGTATGGGAGGTTTAGACTTATATAGTTTTGATTTGTATGAAGCTGCCCGTCCACAAGCAGTGACCTATGTGAAAGGAAAAGTGTTTAATAAGGAAAATAATAATGGAATTGAGGCAAAGTTTGAATTAGTTGATTTAGCAACAGGGCAAATGGTGATGCAAGCCTCAAGTATGGCAGGAAGTGGAGAGTTTTTGGTGTGCTTACCAATTAATAGGAATTATTTAATGAATGTGAGTAAAAATGGTTATTTATTTGCTTCCGAAAATTTTAGCTTGAAAGGACAGAAGGATGACTTAAAAGGATTCGAAATGAACATGCCACTAACACCTATTAAGGCAGGAGAGAAAGTTGTTTTAAAGAATATTTTCTTTGAAACAGCATCTTATAATTTGAAAGAAGAATCAAAAATTGAATTGCAAAAATTGAAAAGTTTTTTAGTGCAAAATGCTTCAGTAAGTATCGAAATTAGTGGGCATACAGATAATGTTGGAGATAAAAAATCAAATCAAATATTATCGGAAAATAGGGCAAAATCAGTTTTAGATTTTTTAATTGCCAATGAAATTCCAAAAGAAAGATTAAGCCACAAAGGCTTTGGCGATACTATGCCAATTGATGATAACACTACTGAAAAAGGAAGAGCCAATAACAGAAGGACTGAATTTATGATTTTAAAATAGTGTATAGCCCAGCTTCGTCCTTAGAAAATGCTGAATTGCTAAGCGAGATTACTTTTATGATGTCAGCAGTTCGCCATTTGAGTGCTTCTTGTTGATGAATGTAGGTTAAAAAATAGCTTTAACTGTGAACACAAAGGCCAGCACAAAGGACAGGAGCGGCATCCTCCAAATGAAAATTTACCTATAGGCTTATCAAATGTACCATAGCTTTAAATTTGAATGCAGGAGATATAGCAAATGGCCTGACCTTGCATTAACAAAGTGTTTTAAAGATTATCAAGCTCCCATTTAATGCAAGGATGTGCCCCAAATTTAAATATGATGTATTGAACCCAAAATCAGCACAAGAAAACGTTGCATTGTTACATGAAATATCCGTATAAAATCAGTGGTTCAGCATTTAAGACAATCCTACTGATTAATGTGGGTTTAAATTTAAAGAATTGATTTACTCTTGGTTTCTTTTCTTTACCATCGTTAAAATAGTGGCAATTGCTACAGTTTCACCAGTTTCATCATATACATCAACCAACCATTTTACTATTCCTTTGGCAATATCTTCCGCATTTTTCTTTTCTTGATCCACCTTTTCTTTACAGGTAAAACGTACACCTATAGTGGCCCCAGGATAAACCGGTTTTACAAAGCGACATTCATCAAGACCGTAATTTAATAGTACTGGACCCTTTTTAGCATCAACAAACAAGCCTGCGGCCTTACTTAAAATGAAATATCCATGTGCAACACGACCTGTAAAAATGGTGCCATCCAACGAAGTGGCGTCCATGTGTGCATAAAAATTATCGCCACTTACATTGGCAAAATTTACTATGTCAGCCTCATGAACTGTGTGTTTGGCAGTAATTAATGTTTCACCAATTTCCAAATCTTCGAAATAACGTTTAAAAGGATGAATGTCCTTTTCAATATATTTTCCTCCATATTGATATTGCCCCATAATATTACTCAAAGTAGTTGGAGAGCCTTGAATTGCAGTGCGTTGGAGATAGTGAAAAACGCCCCTCTTTCCACCCATTTCTTCGCCACCACCTGCTCTGCCTGGACCACCATGGGTAAGCATTGGCATTGGTGAACCATGACCAGTGCTTTCTTTAGCACAATCAGCATTCAGCACCAAAATTCTTCCATGCATGCAAGCAGCTCCAATCACAAAGTCGCGCGCTATCTTATCATCAGCAGTTATAATTGAGCACACCAATGAGCCTTTCCCCATTTTAGCTAATTCAATGGCTTCATCAATATTGTGGTAAGGCATAATAGTACTTACTGGACCAAAGGCTTCAATATTATGACAGTCTTGATTTTTAAATGGAGTATTATTTAAAAATAAAATAGGAGACATAAATGCTCCTTTATTTTTATCAGCTCCTTTTACTTCGAAATTTTTTAAATCACCAAAAACAATTTCTTGTGATTTGGCCAGTTCTAAAACCTTTTCGGTAACTTCCTTTAATTGTGCAGCACCAGCCAATGATCCCATGCGCACGCCTTCAACATTGGGGTCACCAATGACAGTGCCTGCCAATCTTTTTCCTAAAGAAATTTGCACATCTTCAATTAAATTTGCAGGGACAATAATTCTTCGGACAGCAGTACATTTTTGACCAGCTTTGGTTGTCATTTCACGTTGCACTTCTTTTATAAAAATATCAAATTCAGCGGAACCTGGTTTTGCATCGGGGCCTAAAACACAACAATTTAAAGAGTCGGCTTCCATATTAAAAGGAACAGCTTCTTCAATTAAACGTGGATGTGATTTTAGTTTTTTTCCAGTACTTGCAGAGCCAGTGAATGTGACCACATCTTGACTAATAACATGGTCAAGTATACCATTAGCACTTCCACAAATCAATTGTAGAGCACCTTCAGGTATTATTTTGGAAGCAACTATTTCTTTAACTACTGCTTCTGTAAGAAATGAAGTAACTGTTGCAGGCTTAACAATAGCCGGAACTCCAGCTAAAAAGTTAACTGCAATTTTTTCTAACATTCCCCAAACAGGAAAGTTAAAAGCGTTGATATGTATGGCAACACCCTCCTTTGGGACACAAATATGATGGCCTATAAATGTACCACCTTTACTTAGTTTGGCAGCATCGCCATCGTAACAAAAACTTTCATCAGGAAATTGCCTTCTTAAGCTTGCATAAGAAAATAAATTTCCAATTCCTCCTTCTATATCAACCCAACTATCGTTTCTTGTAGCGCCAGTTGCCCAACTCAATTGATAGAAATATTCCTTTTTTTCTTGTAAATGCAGAGCGAGCGCCTTCAACATTCTTCCTCTTTCTTGAAAAGTCATTTTACGCAAGGCAGGACCACCAGTTTTACGCGCGTAGTTCATCATTTCAGAAAAATCTAATCCTTTACTGCTTGCGCTAGCAATAGCTTCTCCGTTAATGGCGTTAAATAATTGCTGTCCTTCATCGGCACCTGCTGTCCATTGACCAAGTGCATAATTTTTTAGTTGATTCATATGTAGAAAAAATGTAAGTGTTGGTTAAATTTGGGATTACATAATAAGGTAGAATTCGGAGTCAAAATTAAACAATAGAATATAAATTGCCTAATGTTATAAATTACCAAACAATTTTTAGTTTAGGATGTTAATTAATAATATATAAAACACCCTAATCAATAATGTCAACCAAAACATGAAATAGTTTTTTTGCATATTAAGCTTTCAATCTGATTTTATTGATATGCAAGTTGTGAGGATAATATGGATTAATTTTTTTAATGACATTTGGAAACTAATATGTTGGTTATACAAAACAGCTTTTATATAGATAACCCTTTATTAAATTGAGAAAGCCTTTTTTTTACATGAAAAATTGAAAATTGAAATTGACTGTTGTGAAGTATTTAGTTCAATATTTATTTAATTTTATAATGTGACAAAATTATAGAATGGCCTTTTAAAAATAAGTAGTTTCTTTTTAGCTGACATTTAAGGATTGGCTCTATGAAAACATAATAAAAATTGAAATTAAGTAGCTCAGGAAGCGCTATTTTAATTAACGCTTCATGCCATTTACATTAAATAAAATGAAGGCGGAGATTTTCAAAAAGCCTTTAAAGATAATTCATGATTTATTCATGTTGCATTAATTTTTGGGCTTAAAAAATTTTAAAAACATTTTTTTTCTAAATAAGAATAATTATTATTGCATAGTTATTATTAATGAATGAGTAAAGAGATTTTCTTGATAATTTAAAACAAAAAGGTTTAAAAGTTACACCCCAACGTGTGGCTATATTTGAGGCTGTTGTGAAATTAAAAAATCATCCTACTGCAGATAGAGTTATTGATTATATAAAGAACAATCACCCTAACATTTCTGTTGGCACAGTATACAAAGTACTAGACTCATTGGTTGAAAATAATTTATTGAAAAAAGTAAAAAACGATAAAGATGTGATGCGATATGATGCTATGGTTCAACATCATCATCACCTTTATTGCGCTGAAACAGAAAGAATAGAAGATTTTGAAGATCCTCAATTGGATGCTATTATTTCATCATACTTTAAAAAGAAGAAAATAAAAGGTTTTAGCGTAAAAGACATAAGTTTACAAATAATTGGAGAATTCAAACATTAAATAAATAAACCGCATGGAAAACATGAAAACAGGAAAGTGCCCAGTGATGCATGGGGCACAAACAACAACTCAGCAAACTGTAATGGATTGGTGGCCAAAATCGCTCAACTTCGATATTTTACATCAGCATGACACTAAGTCCAATCCACTAGGGAGTGATTTTAATTATAAAGAAGAATTTAAAAAGTTGGATTTAACAGCTTTAAAAAATGATTTAAAAGCTATGATGACGCAAAGTCAGGATTGGTGGCCTGCAGACTGGGGGCATTATGGAGGATTAATGATTAGATTAGCTTGGCATGCCGCTGGTACATATCGAGTTTCTGATGGAAGAGGTGGTGCTAACACTGGCAATCAGCGCTTTGCACCGCTTAACAGTTGGCCCGATAATGGCAATTTGGATAAAGCGCGCAGATTGTTGTGGCCAATAAAGAAAAAATATGGCAATAAAATTTCATGGGCTGATTTATTTATTTTGGCTGGAAACATGGCTTACGAATCAATGGGCTTAAAAACCTTTGGTTTTGCAGGCGGAAGAGAAGATATTTGGCATCCTGAAAAAGACATTAATTGGGGTACTGAAAAAGAGTGGCTGGCACCTACCAAAAATAGATATGCTGATGAAACAAATCGTGAAACTTTAGATAACCCACTTGCAGCTGTACAAATGGGATTAATTTATGTAAATCCACAAGGTATTGATGGTAAGCCCGACCCTTTGCGTACAGCACAAGATGTTAGAATGACATTCAAGCGTATGGCAATGAATGATGAAGAAACAGTTGCATTAATTGCTGGAGGACATACTGTTGGTAAGGCTCATGGCAATGGAGATGCCGACAAACTTGGTGATAACCCTGAAGCCGCTGAAATACATACTCAAGGTTTTGGTTGGATGAATCCTCAGGGAAAAGGAAATGCTGAAGATGCCATTACGAGCGGATTGGAAGGAGCATGGACAACCAATCCAACTCAATGGGACAATGGCTATTTTGATATGTTGTTCAAGCATGAATGGGAGCTAAGAAAGAGTCCAGCTGGGGCATGGCAATGGGAGCCTGTTGGTATTAAAGAAGAAGATAAACCTCTTGATGCTCACATTGCTGGCAAACGTCAAAACCCGATTATGACCGATGCAGATATGTCCATGATTAAAGATCCTGAATATCGTAAAATTTCGGAGCGCTTCCATAAAGATCCTGCATACTTTACTGAGGTATTTGCTCGTGCTTGGTTTAAACTTACGCATAGAGATTTAGGGCCAAAATCACGCTATTGGGGGGCTGATGTACCAAAGGAAGATTTGATTTGGCAAGATCCAATTCCAGCTGCTGAAAATCAATTTTCAGATACAGAGATAGAAGCAATAAAATCAAAAATTTTAACCTCAGGTTTAACAGCAACTGAACTTATAAATACTGCTTGGGACAGTGCCAGAACTTTTAGAGGTTCAGATTTTAGAGGTGGTGCAAATGGAGGTAGAATTAGGTTAAGCCCTCAAAAAAATTGGGTAGGAAATGAACCTGAAAGGTTGAATAAAGTACTCACTAAATTAAGTGAATTGCAAGCAGAGATGTCAAAAAAAATGAGTATGGCTGACTTAATTGTGTTAGGAGGTACCGCAGCTTTAGAAAAGATTGTACATGAGAGTGGTTATAATATAAAGGTTTCATTTGCACAGGGTAGAGGCGATGCATCTGAGGCTATGACAGATGCAGAATCATTTGAGGTATTAGAACCAATTCATGATGGATTTAGGAATTGGTTGAAAAAGGAATATGATGTGAAACCTGAAGAATTGTTGCTTGACAGAGCTCAATTGATGGGTCTAACTGCTCCTGAAATGACGGCTTTAATTGGTGGAATGCGAGTTCTAGGAACAAACCATGGTGGAACAAAGCATGGAGTTTTTACTGATAAAGTGGGTGTATTGAGTAATGACTTTTTTGTTCACTTAACTGATATGAAATATAATTGGAAACCGGTTAATTATCAGTTATATAATATAGTTGACCGTAAGAGTGGAGAAATTAAGTTTACTGCAACGCGTGTTGATTTGGTATTTGGGTCAAATTCAATTTTGCGCGCATATGCAGAAATGTATGCACAAGATGATAATAAAGAAAAATTTGTGAATGACTTTGTTCATGCTTGGGTTAAAGTTATGAATGCTGATAGATTTGATTTAAAATAATCATTTCCATCAAAATATTAACAGTAATTTTTAATGTGAAGTCTTTCTGTCTCAGTGCAGGAAGACTTCACTTTTTTTATCTGGTTTATCATACTATAATTTTTCATCATTTTGTATTTCAAAACAATACAGCTAGCATTTTTTTTGACTAATTAAAAAATAAATTTTTTGTTATTAATGAAGAAATTAATTATTAAAAGGACAATTAGGCAATCCATCATTTGGACTAAATTGAAATAGTAATCGGTATAATAAAGCATCTTGCAGCAATGATAGAAACTAATTTGGTATAACTTTGATGAGCAATTAAATTGCCGCAATGAAAAATATGATTTTAAAAATAAACCTATTATGTAAACCTAGTTTATAAATTTATTTAAAAATT
This sequence comes from Bacteroidia bacterium, assembly GCA_035439485.1. Classification (GTDB taxonomy): domain Bacteria; phylum Bacteroidota; class Bacteroidia; order UBA4408; family UBA4408; genus CAIKXD01. The sequence continues at coordinate 15,775 of DAORKI010000014.1, read as the reverse complement.
ATTTTTGAGAAAATGACTTAACTTTACCACAATAAATTTAAATAGCCATGAAAAAATTTACCCTTATTTTTTTGTTAAGCTTTTTTTCACTTAATCTAAATGCACAAATTGACACTGTGCTTTTGAACGAACAGGCAGCATTAATGTTTCCTAGTTTTCCTGTAAAGTCATCTTATACCTCATTAATTGATAGAAGACCAGGCTTACAAATTATATATTCAGCAAATATGGAACATGGTTTGGAGTTTTTTAATTTTGCTACTTCTGGAAATATCAGCTCTACAGGGGTTTGGCCAATTTCTTCACTTAATAATTTGGATGTTTCTACTATTGAACAAAGAGGAAATTCTTTATTTATTGGCACAGGTGACTTTCAGGTAAATACGAATAGTGCCTCTGGATTAACCATATTAGACATAACTAATTTAGTGACACCATTTATCAAGGATAGCTGGGATTCTACTGCTTTTTCACATGGTATTTCTCACATCTTAGTTGATGGAGATTATGCCTATTTAAGCACGATGAAAGATGGAATCATAATTTTAGATATTTCAGATGAGGAAAACATCATATTTAAATCCCACCTGCAACTCGACTTAAATTTCCCTACAGCTTCGTTAAATGCCCATAATGCAAGAGGCCTCAAAATTGTCAATAATTTGTTATATGTGTGTTTTGATAGAGGGGGTATAAGGTTAGTTGATGTTACTGACAAATCAAACCCTATTGAAATTTATAAATATATTAATGTAAACTTAAACGGTCAAGCCGCAGCCGCCTATAATGACATTGTAATAAAAAACAATTTTGCTTTTGTATCAGTTGACTATTGCGGAATAGAAGTTATTGACATCAGCCAAACTCCATTTACGTCAATTCAATGGTATAATCCATGGAATTGCAACACGAGTAATTGGAGTGGCGCTCCATTGCATACCAACGAAATGATATTAGCAAGCAATGATAGTCTATTATTTGTTTCTGGAGGGCAATCTGAAGTTTTTGTTTTTGATGTTACTGATGCATTAAATGTACATAAAGTTGGTGAATATGCATTTGTTAACGATTCATTAGCCACGCATGGGCTCGATGTTTATAATAACAAAGTAATTTTAAGTTTTATTCATACACCTGTTTTTCTACCGCCCTTCACTCCGTTTTATGCTGACCCTGGAGGATTGAAATTATTGGATTATACAACGTTAAATTCAATTGCGAGTATTGAACCCAAAGTGAGCCAAAAAGGATTTTTAGAAGTTTACCCAAATCCAAATTTTGACGATTTAATACAATTGAATAGTTATAATCAGAATACAGAAGTGGAGATTTATGACCATTTAGGTAAATTAATGTTTAAAGGAAATACGAATGATAGCAACAAAATAATGATTTCTACAAAAAATTGGCATGCTGGAATTTATGCTTTACTTGGGACTTATCACCACACTACTCATGTGACACAGTTTGTAAAAATAGATTGATGATTTTTTTATTTAACGACTAAATTTGTTCTAAAATAACATTTTACCTCCAAACATATCTATGGAGCAATTTAATAAATTCATGAATACATTTAGAATGCTACTTTTGTAAAACATTTAAAAAAGATGACTAAAAAGTTTTTTATACTACTCCTTTGTTCTGTTTTAATTTGTTTAAACCGCGAAGAAACCTATTGTTGGGGCTTTTTTGGGCACAAACGGATTAACAAAATGGCTATATTAACCCTTCCTGAAGATATGATTGGATTTTATAAAAAACACATGGATTATATAACTGAGCATGCTGTAGATCCTGATAAAAGAAGGTACGCAGTAGCAGCCGAAGGAGCAAGGCATTATATTGATATTGACCATTATGGAGAAAATGCATTTGATATTGTGCCCAAACGATGGAATGAAGCAGTAAAAAAATTTACGGAAGATACCTTACAAGCGTACGGAATTGTGCCTTGGCATATTGAAAAAATGATGAACCGCTTAACTGAAGCGTTCAAAAAAGAAAACCTCGATTTAATATTGCACTACTCGGCAGATATAGGGCATTACATTGCCGATTCACATGTACCATTGCACACCACAGAAAATTATAATGGTCAAAAAACCAATCAATATGGGATACATGGTTTTTGGGAATCACGTATTCCCGAACTTAAAGCTGATGATTATGATTATTTTGTTGGAAAAGCAACTTTTGTTGACAATGTGTTAGATAGAGCTTGGAGTACTGTTAAAGCTAGTCATGCTGCTGTGGATACCGTGCTAGGTTTTGAAGCTAAGTTGAGTAAAGAATTTCCGAGTGATAGAAAATATAGTTTTGAAAATAGAGGTGCATCGCTAACAAAAGTTTATTCAGAAGAATATACAAGCAAATACAATGATATGATGGCAGGCATGGTAGAAAGAAGAATGAGGCAATCCATAATTACAGTAGGTTCACTTTGGTTAACAGCTTGGGTAAATGCAGGGCAACCTAATTTGAGTAGACTTGATTCGAAGGAGCTCACTGATTCACTTAAAAATGCTCAATTAGCAGAAGAAATGCTTTGGAAAACTGGTAAAATTCAAGGTTCAGGAAAGGGTCATGATGATTAATTTGTATAATTTTAATACAAAACGAATTTAATGGCTATCAAAAATAACGTGAATCGTCCTGTTCAAACTGTAAGTAAATACTTTCTAGAATTTGTAAAATCACAACAATTCGGAGGCGTTTTGTTGCTTGCTTGCACCGTTTTTAGTATAGCCGTAAGTAATTCTTCCTTAGGAAATGAATACATACATTTTTGGCATAATAAGTTTCAAATTACTCTTGGAAGTAAAAGCATATCAAGCAACATAGAGTTTTTAATCAATGATGGTTTAATGAGCATTTTCTTTTTATTGGTAGGAATTGAAATAAAAAGAGAACTTATTAATGGTGAATTAAGCACCCGAAAAAAAGCCACACTTCCTTTAGCGGCTGCATTTGGAGGCATGATAGTACCTGCAGCATTATTTAGTATTTTCAATGTAGGCACTGTTGCCGCAAAAGGGTGGGGAATTCCAATGGCAACTGATATTGCGTTTGCACTTGGTATTTTGGCACTTGTTGGTAAAAAAGTCCCTGTTTCATTAAAAGTTTTTTTAACCGCCTTAGCAGTAGTTGATGATTTGGGTGCTATTGTTGTCATAGGTTTGTTTTATAGCAGCGGAATAAATTTGTTGTATGCTTTTTTCAGTTTGTTAATCATTATATTCTTGCTCTTATTAAACCGATTAAAAGTAAATTATACAAGTATTTATATCATTTGTGGTTTAACCCTATGGTACACAATTCATCATATGGGAATACATGCTACACTTTCAGGTGTTTTGTTGGCCTTCACTTTGCCTTCCTTTGAAAAAAACAATATGCCTTCAATAGTAAGTCGTGTAGAGCATTTTTTACATGTACCAGTAAATTTTATAATTATGCCTTTGTTTGCTTTAGCTAACACTTGCATTGCATTTACTGGTAATATTTTTGAAGGTACGCCAAACTCATTAATTGCAGGTATTTTAATAGGACTTTGTGTAGGAAAACCTATAGGTATTTTGTTATTTAGTTATCTTACGGTAAAATTAAAATGGGCAAGTTTGCCTCGTGGAATTGATTGGAAGGACTTAACTGGTGCAGGTTTACTTGGAGGAATAGGCTTCACGATGTCGGTTTTCATCACCCTGCTGGCATATGATTTGCCTCCAATGGTGAATGCTGCTAAAATTACAATTGTAATAGCATCGTTAATTGCAGGCGTAGCTGGTTTCATTTGGCTTAAAATTTCTTTAAAAAGAGTAACATCATGAGCATGCCACAAACCTATTTATTTATCATTAATCCTAAGGCAGGTGCTCGATCTAAGGAAAATGTAAAAGACTTAATATTGCAAAAGGCGGCTGAAAAAAATAAAATTGTTGAGGTTGTTTTTACCACACATGCTGGTCATGCTTATGATATAGCGCTGCAAGCAGATGAAAATAAATATAAAGTTATTGCTGCAGTTGGAGGCGATGGAACCATTAATGAAATTGGTCGAGGACTAATACATAAATCAATTGCACTTGCTATTGTACCTATGGGCTCAGGTAATGGATTAGCAAGATTTAATAAAATTCCTTTGAAAGTAAAGATAGCTATTGAGGTTGCTTTAACTGGAAAAGCAACTGCAATGGATGTAATAAAACTAAATGATTTTTTATCATTTAATGTGAGTGGAATTGGTTTTGATTCAGCAGTGGCTCACGAATTTCAGCATTTGCAAAAACGGGGCTTTTGGGGTTATTTTAAACTAGTATTAAAACAAGCATTCCATTTCAAACCAATAGAAGTAAATATTGATTTGTTTAACGGTGAGCATCAAAAAAAATTAAAGGATAAACTATTTTTACTGGCAATCGCCAATAGTAACCAATTTGGGAACAATGCAATTATAGCACCAGCTGCTGACACCAGTGATGGAAAGTTTAATTTAGTGCTCGTAAAACCTTTTTCTTTTTTATTCATGCCTTATTATGCCACTATGATGTTTCTGAATAAATTTGATAAAATTGGAAATGTGTTATCTTTTGAATCCAATTTTTGTATTGTAAATTCAGAAAATTTGGCGTGGCATATTGATGGAGAACCAGTTCATTTAGCTTCGCCCATTGAAATTAAAATTTTACCTTTAGCCATTCAAATTATAATTCCTCAATAGTTGTATGATGAGTAAAAAAAATAAACAAGCTACCAATGTGGTATACAGCACCAATCCTAATTTTAATTATGAGTTTGAGCAAAGTGAAGAGGCTGCAACTTTACCACCCAACAAACAAAATTTACGTTTAATGTTGGATAAAAAGAACAGAGCTGGAAAATCTGTAACATTGATTACCGGCTTTATTGGTAAAGAAGAAGATTTAGAAGCACTAGGAAAAATGCTTAAAAATAAATGTGGAGTTGGTGGAAGTTTAAAAGATGGTGAAATAATTTTACAAGGTGATTTCAGAGTTAAGGCGGGAGAGATTCTGACCAAAGAACAATACAAAATAAAGATCATTTAATACAAGTCACCAAAATGCTTTCTAGCATCTTCAAAAAATAATTTAAATTCTTGTTCAAATTCTTGGTAGTGAATTTCTAATTCTTCGGTAGCAAATTGCATATTAGAAACAAATTTGGTACGGTTTGCCATCCCCGATAAGGTACGCTGTATACCTTCTACTTTAGCATAATTTAATAACCAATTATGTTTAATCATATAGGGTAAAAGGTATTGTGATTTGGCTGGTAAAATATTGAAGTTTTTTTGCATTAAATCATAAACTCCATCCACAAAATTTGGCAAGGGCTGATGATGATATTTGCTCCAATTAGCAGCTAAAAAGTGATCATAAAAAACATCAACCAAAACACCTGCATATTTTCTATACCTTGGCATAAGACGAGCAGCACTTATTTTTGTGATATGATGTGTATCAGTAAAAGCATCAATTTCGCGATGCATTTTTATACCTTGAATAACGCCAGGGGAGAAGGCTTCAAAATTTTTTCCCTTAACTGCATCTGCAATAAAATTACCAATCATGAGTTCCTCAGCATGTTTTGAAAGATAAAGATGCGCTAGGAAGTTCATTGGAAGATTTAATTGATTACAATATTTATATGGTACTTTCTAGAAAGGATAGCACTTCAGTTACATTAAAAACAGGTAGAACGCTTGTTTTGAAATCTTTGGTATTACGTGTTACAATACAATCTATTTTGTTGAAACTTTTAGCCGAGTGATATTGAATAGCATCTTCAAAATCTTTAAAATTTGAATGCAATGATTTTTTAATAATTTCCTTCGAAACATCAATAATTTCTGTCAATTCAAAAAGTTCCGTAAGTGATTTTATTGTTTGTGTGTTCGAGTTGTTACGATTTAGGATATAATAAATGTTATTATATGACACTGCCGAGACATAAAGATTTACCTTCTTTTTCAGAGAATAATTGAAAAGCTTTGCCGCCTCATGTGAAAATGGTTTTCTATCAATTAAAAAATCAATAAGCACATTGGTATCAAGAAATAGGTGTTTCATCTCAAGTATTTTTTTGAGAGATTCTCAGACAGTTCCTTTTTGTAATCGAAGTCTTCAGGTAAGCTAAGAGAGCCCATTAATTTTAAAATTTTTGGAGATATTTTTTCATCAGTTTTTTCTTTTGTTGAAATAGATTTAAGGTAATTTTCAATGATTGCAGACAAACTCTTTCCCTGATTTTTTGCATATTTCTTGGCCGTTGCAATTACGGAATGATCAATTGTGATGGTTAATTTAGTAGTCATTATACGTGTATTTTATTTTGTAAATATACGTATAAATTATATTAAATCAAAAACTAATATTTTTATTGTTTCTTGAAAATTTTCTTTCATTGGAAAACATTTTCAATTGACTGCAATTGAAAACCATCTGAAAAATTTAAGGTGATAATCTTTCAATTTTCCACATATCATTCACAACCCTATATCTCAATCGATCATGCAACCTGCTAGGTCGACCTTGCCAAAATTCTATGCTAGTGGGCTTAATGTTATAGCCTCCCCAATGTTCAGGCTTTGGAATTACTTCCAGGCCCTTAAATTTTTCGATGTATTGAGCATATGCATTTTCAACAACCTGTCGATTTGCTATAACAGCACTTTGTTGTGATGCCCAAGCTCCAATTTGACTTTCGCGAGGGCGACTGTGAAAATAATCGGTTGAAATTTTTTGGTCAATTTTTGAAATAGTGCCATCAATTCTTACCTGACGCTCTAACTCTGGCCAAAAGAAATTAAGGGAGGCAAAATGATTTTGAGTAGCATCTGTCCCTTTGTGCGAATTATAATTAGTATAAAATACAAAGCCATTCTCATCAAATCCTCGTAACAAAACAATTCTTGAACTTGGTTTTCCCTCAGATGAAACAGTACAAACATTCATTGCATGAGGCTCCATAATTTCTGCTTCAACAGCCTGATGCATCCACAATTCAAATTGTTTAATGGGATTTGCATCTACCTCATTTTCATTTAATGTGGCTGTGCTGTAATCTTTTCTAAGTGAAATAATTTTTTGATGAATAGCTCCCATGTTAACTTTATTTTACACCATGCATTAATTTTTTCATTAAACTAGAAATCAGAATTAAAATTACTCCACAAATCAATGCATAAATAGCCAATTGTTTATAGCCGTCAGTATAAGCAATTAATTTTTCAAGTTTACCAGCATCATCATTAGGCGTACTCATACCTGCACCTAAAATTCCTGCCACATATTGACCGTAGGCACTACCCAAAAACCAAAAGCCCATCATCATTCCCGATAAATGTTTTGGAGATAATTTAGTGATAATGGATAAACCAATAGGTGAGAGACATAATTCGCCCAAAGTGATTACCAAATAAGCTAACGCAAATACATTTAAAGAGGTAACACCTTCACTATCGGCAAAAAAACGAGTATAATAAAATACATAAAAGGCGGCTGCCAAAAACAAAAATCCTAAACCGAATTTAATTACCGTGTTTGGTTCTAATTTTCGTTTATTCATACCTATCCAAAGTATTCCAACCAATGGGCTAAAAAGTATCACAAAAAGAGAATTAGAAGTATTGTTTACAATATTTGGGTCGATAGTAAAAAACAATAAATTATTACTTAAATTATTCGCTGCAAATAGGCTTAATGAGCCTCCACTTTGTTCAAAGAACGCCCAAAATAGAATTGAAAAAGCTATAAATAAGAAGGCAGCAAACAATTTAGATTTCTCAGCTGAAGTTTTTAATTTAAGCAATTCATAAAACAAATATAAAATGGCAATTGGACCTATAGTGTACATAAACATATCAGTATAGGCTGTATTCTTAACCATTATTAAAATTAAAGGGATACTCACAAGTGATCCAACATAAACCATTATTTCTCTTGATTTACGTTTTGCATCTGGCAAATGTAATAGTGGTGAATCACCAATAGGGCCCAAAGTTTTTTTAGTAAATGCAAAGGTGATTAAACCAATTATCATCACTATAGCAGCAGATAAAAAGGCCAAACTCCATGAATGATATTTTCCTAAATATACACAAACAGCACCACCTAAAAGTGCGCCAATATTTATTCCTGAATAAAACAAACCAAATCCTGCATCTCTACGAGGGTCATTTTCGTGGTATAATTCTCCTACCATGGATGAAATATTGGGCTTAAAAAAACCTGTTCCAATAATTGAAAGTGTTATACCAAAATAAAACATCTCCTGTGGCGAAAAGGCAATAATTAAATTACCTGTAATCATTACAATTCCTCCAAAGAATAAGGATTTTTTGAAGCCTAAAATTTTATCAGCAAAAATACCACCAATAAAAGTAAAAGCATAAACAAAAGCTTGAATTGCACCGTATTTTAAATTTGATTCTTTATCAGTTAAATGTAATTGGCTAACCATAAAAATAGCCAAAACGCCTCGCATACCATAGAAGCAAAAACGCTCCCACATTTCGGTAAGAAATAAATACCATAATTGTTTGGGATATTTACCTTTAAAATTTTGTATATTTTCTAATGAGTATTCCACTTTTTAATTAAAATTATTAGGTTAACATTAAACTCCGTGCATCATTTTTTTCAATCTTGGACTTATGGCAAACAAAATAACACTTGCTACACCACAAAGCACCACAAACACCATAAAAAACTCATACAAATTATGAATTGTAAAACCTGCAAATTCTGGATATACAAAACTTATTTGATTGTTGTTCAACAATTCAACTTGCTCAGCACTAGGTACAACTTGTTTATCTAAAACAGCCTGCAAATCAATACCCAATTCTTTTGCTTTTATAAATTTATCTCCTGTAGCAGGTAAAATAGAGCCTAAGGTTCCTGCCAGCGCATAGCCTGAGGCATTGGAAATAAAAAACACCCCATAAAGTAATGATGCAAATCTTTTAGGTGCAAGTTTCCCAACCAATGATAAACCAATAGGGGAGAGACATAATTCACCAAAGGTTTGTATTAAATACAGAAGAATTAACCAATACACAGCCAACAAACCAGAATCGCCTAAATCTTTTACATTGTTAGCAATAATAAAATAACTGATGGCAATAAGAGCCAATCCGAATGATTGTTTCATGGGTGAAACTGGCTCTTTACCTGCTGCGCGTAACTTATCCCAAAGTAAACTGAAAGGAACTGCAAAGGCAACCACAAAAATCCCATTAAATATTTGCACCATAGAAGGTGGCATTTGCCAACCAAAGAAATTACGATCTGTTTGATTATCGGCAATGAAAGTGAGCGATGAACCTGCTTGCTCAAAGGCGGCCCAAAAGAATATCACAAAAAATGAAACAATGTAAATGACCATAATTCTGTCTTTTTCAACTTTTGTAAGTGATTTATCTGAAAGAATTAATCCTGCTAATGTTAAACCACTTGCGTAAATGAGCGAGTAAATCATATTTTGACCAAACACATAAAAAAACAAAGAGCCTAATCCCATTAAACTAAATAAAGCAATCATTAAAGAAGTGTTTGTGAATGATGCCTTTTGTGATTCGCCCTCTTCAAAATCGGATGCGTCATTTTTTGAAGGTAAACCTCCCAAAGGCTTTCCAGCAGGAGTTACAACATACTTGTTTTTCAATAGAAAGAAAACTAAAGTACCTATTAACATTGCTATAGCGGCAGCTAAAAAACCATATTTAAAAGCATAAATATCTCTTACACCTCCTGCATCTTTAACATCGCCTAGCAGCGGGCATAACAATTGACCCAAAAACGCACCCAAATTTATACCCATATAAAAAATGGTAAATGCAGTATCTAGTTTGTTTTTTTCTGACTTAGGATATAAACTTCCAACCATACTAGAAATATTGGGTTTAAAAAATCCATTACCAAAAATAATAATGAATAAAGCTGAATACATTAATGTTTTAGCCAATTCAAGATTGCTAGGAAAAATTGTTGCACTAGCAAATAACAATAACTGCCCTACGGCCATCAACAAGCCACCTAACATGATACAGTTTCTATTTCCTAAATACCTGTCTGAAATAAAACCACCCAGCATAGGTGTCAAGTAGCAAAGGCCCAAAAAACCACCGTAAATTATGGATGCTTCTTTTTCTTGAAACATTAATGAGTTAACAAGAAACAAAGTGAGCAATGCCCGCATGCCATAAAAATTGAATCTTTCCCACATTTCGGTGCCAAATAATACCCAAAGACCTTTAGGATGCGTTGTAGCTTGATTTGTTGTCATAGTTTTTCGAATTATATTTATGAATAATTATATTTATTGTTTAAGACTGTAAACAAAAGAAAAATATTAGAAAGCATCAATAATTTAATGCACAAACTGCTAACATAAGTTGATAAATTAAGTAAAAAGTAAGAATTTATTCGTTTCTAAGCGCTTCAACTGGGTCTAATTGAGATGCTTTAATGGCAGGATAAATCCCTGCAATTAAACCAACTGTTAAACAAATAATTAAGCCACTCAAAATCCAAAACCAAGGAATAATAAAGCCTGCGCCAACAAAATAGGAGGTTACATTTCCAGTTGCAATACCTAAAACAATACCCAATAATCCACCTAATTGACATATAACAACCGCCTCAACCAAAAATTGAAAACGAATATTTTTACTTGTTGCACCTAAAGATTTCCTAATACCAATTTCACGTGTTCTTTCTGTTACTGATACTATCATTATATTCATAAGTCCAATGGCAGCGCCCAATAGGGTTATAAAGCCAATAATAGTGGCAGCAATAGTCACATATTTAATATTATCAATTAAAATATTGGCCAAACTATCACTTTTCACTATTTCAAAATTGTCATCGTGTCCTAGTTTCACTTGCCTTATTTTGCGCAACAAGCCTCTAGCTTCACCTTCAGCAATTTCCATTTCTTGTGGACTTTCAGAAGTCACATTTATTACATAACTCATTTTATCATTGCCAAAATACTGTCGTCCATTAGTAATAGGTATAATAATTACTTTGTCGCCTCCCATGCCCATACTTGCTCCTTTCTCTTCTAATACCCCAACAATTTTGTATTTACCAACCCCAATATTTACTATTTCATTAATAATATTTTTTTGTTTTGGGAAAAGTTTCTTTTTAAGCTCTTGACCAATAATAACCACATTGGCGCTTCTTTCAACTTCAGTAGTCGAAAAATTTCGTCCTTGACTTAATTCGTATCCACCGCTCTGCAAATAATTTTCATCACCTGCAAATACAGCTATGTTTGGATTAGTTTTTAAACTTTTGTACTTAACCGTAGCACCCTGTGAAGCCACTGTGGAGATGGATACTACAGATCTAAAAGTGAATAAATCCTTAAACCGAGTGGCTTGTTCATAAGTTATTTCTGGGTACTTTTTTGGCTTGCGTCCGCCTCTGCCAATCCGAACCACTAATTCTTTATTTCTTACAGTAAAAGTATTTGCGCCTAAACTAGTGAAATTTGAGTTAATGCTTTGTTTTATTGAGTCTATTGCCGTTAATATACCAACTAAGGCTGTAATTCCTATGGCAATAATCAACATGGTTAATATTGAGCGCAGCAAATTGCTTTTGATAGCATTCAGTGCAATTTTAATGTTTTCGGTAAACACTTAATTTACAAAATTAAAGTGTAGGTTTAATTTCCAAATTATAATCATTCCACGACCTTTTGATTACTTCCAAGGCTTCGGCTTGACCATAAGCTTCGGTGATTTCACATAAGTGTTCATCTAAGCCTGGCATGTTTTTGTAAGTTAAAAAATAATGTTTTAGTCGGTTCACAATGGCATCAGGACAATCACTTAAATCTTTAAATTCTTTGTACACTTCATCATTAGCCATTACTGCAATAATTTTATCATCCGCTTCGCCCCGGTCAATCAACCTAAAACCACCAATGGGTATGGCGCGCAGCAAAATATCACCATGAGTAATATTGCGTTCACTCAAAACACAAATATCAAGTGGATCACCATCGCCTTTTAAGTTTGGCTTACCTGTTTTTTCTGAACTTAAAGCGGCCACTGTTTTTCCGCAATATGTTTGAGGAATAAATCCATAAAGTGCAGGAATTATATTTGAAAACTTTTGAGGTCTATCAATTTTTAAGTAACCACTTTCCTTATCAATTTCATATTTTACCGTATCAGAAGGAACAATTTCGATGTACACATTAATTTGTGCAGGAAATTTTTCTCCAATGGAGATACCATGCCAAGGGTGTGCTCTAAATTTCATTGCTTATGTTTTATGTTTTCAAATGTAATATTAAATTGCGAAACTGTTTCGTTTAATAAATTGTCGGCTCTTTTCTATTTCAGGATACATCATCACATCATCCTGAATAAAAGCGATTTCATTTCGGAAATTGGCCTTTAATTTTTCAATGATAGGCGATGATAATGTTGGCTTTCTGAAATCCAAAGCTTGCATGGCATTTAATAATTCAATACCTAAAACGGTATATAAATTTTCCACCACTTTGGCACATTTAACTGCCGCATTAGCGCCCATACTTACATGATCCTCTTGACCATTACTTGAAACAATAGAATCAACACTTGCAGGGCTACAGTATTGTTTATTTTGGCTAACAATAGAAGCAGCAGTATACTGAGGAATCATAAATCCCGAATTTAATCCTGGAGTTGCAACTAAAAAAGCAGGCAATTTACGCAAGCCCGAAATCAATTGATATGTTCTTCTTTCTGAAATATTTCCTAATTCAGCTAAAGCAATGCACAAAATATCTAAAGCAATTGCAAGCGGTTGTCCATGAAAGTTTCCTCCCGACAATATTTCATCTTCCTCTGGAAAAACAGTTGGATTGTCCGTAACAGCATTTATTTCGGTAAGTAAAACTTGCTCCACATAACTTATAGCATCTTTGGAAGCACCGTGTACTTGAGGTATACAGCGAAAAGAGTAGGGGTCTTGCACATGTTCTTTTTTACGCGAAATAAGCTCACTGCCTTCTAATAATTTACGCATATTGGCTGCTGTTGTAATTTGGCCCGCATGAGGTCTTATGGTATGTAAATGTGGTTTAAAGGGTTCAATTCTTCCATCAAAGGCTTCCAACGAAACAGCACCTGTATAGTCAGCAACATTGCTTAATTTTTTTGCATGCATAATACACCATGTCCCATAAGCGCTCATAAATTGTGTTCCGTTCAATAATGCTAATCCTTCCTTCGATTGAAGCTCAATTATCTTTAAATTCAAATCTTGCAAAACAACAGCTGCTTGTTTGCGTTGACCTTTATAATATACTTCTCCTAAGCCTAATAATGGTAAACATAAATGAGCTAGTGGACTTAAATCGCCTGAGGCACCCAATGAACCCTGCGTATAAACAACAGGTAAAATATCATGATTGTAAAAATCAATTAAACGTTCAACTGTTGCTAATTGAACAGCCGATTTTCCATAACTTAAAGATTGTATTTTTAATAACAACATCAATTTTACAATTTCATTTGGAACTTCATCCCCTGTGCCACAAGCATGCGACATCATTAAATTTTTTTGTAACTGTGATAAATCCTTTGCTTCAATCGAAACATTGTAAAGCGACCCAAAGCCAGTATTGATACCATAAATAGGGTCGGGATGTGTCTTAATTTTTGAATCTAAATAGTTTCTACATGTAACAATTTTATGTTTGGCTTCTTCCGATAATTGTATTTTTTCATTATTGGAAATAATGTATGAAATGCGTTCAAAAGTTAATGTTTCACTCGATATTAAATGCATATATTCTTATTCTTAAAATTATTTTTTTATTTCCCCTTTAATTTGCTTGTTAATTGATGAATGCTCAACATTTCTTGTTCGCCTGTTTTCATGTCCTTTATCGAAACCTTTTCTTGCTTCATTTCATCTTCACCAATAATAATTACAAAAGGAATAGCAAGTGCATCGGCATATTCAAATTGCTTTTTCATTTTAACTTCATCAGGGTAATATATACTGGTAATTGATTGTTGACGCAAACGATGTAACAATCGTAAACAAAAGTCGGCTGTATTACCTCCAAAATTGGCAATCATAACCTTAATATTATTGAGGTTGGCTTGAGGAAAAAGAGCTAACTCCTCCAATACATCATAAATCCTATCTGCGCCAAACGATATACCCACCCCCGATAAATGAGGCAATCCAAAAATTCCAGTTAAATCATCATATCTACCTCCACCCGATAAACTACCAGTATAGCTGCTTCTGGTATCATTCAATTTTACTTCAAAAATAGCACCTGTATAGTAATTAAGCCCACGCGCTAAGGTTAAGTCAAATTCAAATTTAGCTGTTTGTAAAGGTATTTTAGTAACCAAATTAAAAATGGCACTTAATTCTTCAAGCCCTTTGTTACCAATGCTTGTATTACCAATTAAATCATTCAGGTAAGCAGTGGTTTCCACTCCCATAACCGTAATTGGTTTAAATTCGAGCAAAGGTTCCACTTTTTTTAGGGAATCCTCCGTCAAACCTTTTTCTTTCAACTCCTCCAACACTTTGTCTTTTCCTATTTTGTCCAATTTGTCAATAGCCACCGTAATATCGGTAATTAAATCAGGTGCACCAATATATTCTGCAATTCCCGAAAGTATTTTTCGGTTATTAATTTTTATTACAACTGATAAGTTTAGGTGTGTAAACACCTCATCTAAAATTTGTACTAATTCAAATTCATTGATTAATGAATTACTTCCAATAATATCGGCATCACATTGATAAAACTCTCGGTAACGCCCTTTCTGTGGTCTATCTGCACGCCAAACAGGTTGTATTTGAAAACGTTTAAATGGCATTTGAATTTCATTTCTATGCATTACAACATATCTTGCAAATGGCACAGTAAGGTCGTATCTCAGTGCTTTTTCAGAAATTTGAGGTAACAATTTTTTTGCATTAACCACATCAAAATTACCTTTTTCAATATCCGAATCTTTTAAATAGTCGCCCGAATTCAACACTTTAAAAATCAATCTATCGCCCTCTTCACCATACTTTCCAGTAAGTGTGCTCAAATTTTCCATGGCAGGAGTTTCGAGGGGCAAAAAGCCAAAGCGTTGAAAACAATCCTTAATTACATCAAAAATATAATTTCTTTTTATCATTTCGGCAGGCGAAAAATCGCGCATGCCTTTAGGTATCGAAGGTTTAATAGCAGCCACTTAAAATTTATTTTAGGTAAATACGCACAAAAGTATCATTTCAAATGTAATCCAATTCAATAATATTTTAACAAGTTTAACCAAATTAATCACTAGGAGATTTGAAAAATCGATTTACTTGATTTAGTTGGGTTAATCCCGATATAGAAAATGTTATTAGATTTGTAAAAATCTGATTTACAATTTCTTTATCGTTTACGCATTTCTAATGCGTAATTTGGGTTTAAATTTCGTAAAATATACATTTGGGCGTTCCCCCTCTGAGAGAGGGGTCGTGTTTTCCGCTTTTATCTTTTTATTTAAACCCAGATTAAGCATTAGGGATTGTTGGTCAACAAAATTTTGCAATAATATCAAGTGCTCACGGACTGTTTTGGATTGAAGGAATAGCGAGCTATTTTGAAATTCAAAACGGGAGTAAGTGCTTGAGATTGAAGCAAAATGAAGTTGAATAGATTTCTAATGCGTAATTTGGGTTAAACCAAAAAATGGCTTAAATAAAAAGGATAACCGCTGCAACCACTAACG
>DAORKI010000013.1:0-52500 GCA_035439485.1 Bacteroidia bacterium | reverse complement strand
AACACTTCTGTGCGTTAAAAAAATTATTCCTATTTTTATCGGACACTAGTGATTTATTTTTATTTAATGTTTAAAAAAGAGAATTTTTCTGCAGATTTCACTGCGTCATTGGTGGTATTTTTTGTGGCTTTACCTTTATGTTTAGGAATAGCATTAGCTTCAGGGGCGCCCATCATAAGTGGCTTAATTGCGGGTATTACTGGTGGTTTAATAGTTGGTTTAATTAGTAAAAGCCAAACGAGTGTTAGTGGTCCAGCAGCTGGTCTCACTGTAATTGTATTAACTTCCATTGAACAACTTAATGGGTTTCAAATATTTTTATGTGCATTAGCCATTGCTGGTATATTGCAGGTCTTACTAGGATTGATTGGTGCAGGTATAATAGGGAATTTTGTACCTTCATCGGTAATAAAAGGCATGTTAGCCGCCATTGGATTAATATTAATTTTTAAACAATTGCCTCATGCATTTGGATATGACAAAGATTATGAAGGAGATGAAAGTTTTGAGCAAATTGACCATCATAACACCTTCACAGAACTCCTTGAGTTAGGGAATCACTTTACCATTGGAGCCATTATTATAGCACTCATAACATTTATAATACTTTATTTAGGAGAAACCGAAAAGGTCAAAAGAATTCCGATATTTAAAGTATTACCAATATCTTTAGTAGCCATTATTACCGGAACTTTGGCTAGTATTTTGTTTGACCAATTTTATCCAACACTTCAGTTAGAACCCGAACATTTGGTGCAAATTCCTATTGTTTTTGATAAATCAAATTTGAATTTTCCCGATTTTGGACAAATAGGGAATACTATGGTTTGGATTGTAGCTATAAAATTAGCCTTAGTGGCCAGTCTCGAAACCCTTTTGAGTATTGAGGCAACCGATAAGCTTGACCCAGAAAAAAGAATTACCCCAACTAGTCGTGAATTAGTTGCTCAAGGAGCAGGTAATTTTGTTTCGTCTATAGTAGGAGGTCTTCCTGTTACCGCTGTTATTGTAAGAAGTAGCGCTAATATTGTTGCTGGTGCAAAAACAAAATTATCAACGATCCTTCATGGTTTAATGTTAGTTGTATTTGTATTGATTTTCCCTAAATTATTAAACAAAATTCCTCTTTCTTCATTAGCGGTGTTGCTCATTTTTGTTGGGTTTAAACTTACAAAACCTTCTCTTTATGCTCATCAGTTTAAAAATGGAATTGACCAATTTTTGCCATTTATTATAACGGTTATTTCAATTGTTTTTTCTGATTTACTCATTGGGGTTGGCATTGGGTTTTTTGTTTCCTTATTTTTTATTGTGCGCTCAAGTTTTCAAAGAGCAGTGTCATTTACTACAGATGAAAAAAATATTTTAATTAAGTTTAGAGGGAATGTTTCTTTCTTAAACAAGGCTTTTTTACGCGATAAGTTTGAATCCATACCTGAAGAAAGCTACATGATAATTGATGGAACAGCCGCAACTTACATCGACAAAGATATTATCGAGTTGTTGGATGATTTGCAAGAATTATCAACACATAGAAATATTAAAATTGAAAAAAAATTATCCAAATCAAGTTTAAATCCCTATTTTAGACCAACAAATTAATAATGGACGAATACGAAAAACTGTTACTTCAAAATAAAGGTTGGGCTAAAGACCGACTTGATTTAGACCCAAATTATTTCAACAGATTAGTTGATATACAATCACCAAATTTTTTATGGATTGGTTGCTCCGATAGCCGTGTACCTGCGAATGAAATTACCGACACTCAACCAGGTGAAATATTTGTGCACAGAAATGTTGCTAACCTTGTTGTAAACACCGATTTAAATATGCTTAGTGTATTAAAATATGCTGTCGAGGTTTTAAAGGTAAAGCATGTTATTGTTTCTGGTCATTATGGTTGTGGTGGAGTAAAAGCTTCTTTAACAAACAACCATTTTGGTATGCTCAATAAATGGTTACGACACATAAAGGATGTTTATCGCATTCATGCAGAGGAACTAGATGCTATTACAGATGAAAAAATGCAGGTTGATAGACTGGTAGAGCTTAATATTATTGAAGGTGTATATAATTTGGCTAAAACATCTATAATACAAAAATCATGGGCTAATGGAAATGGACCATCCTTGCACGGAAGTGTTTATAGTTTAGAAAATGGCTTAATGAATCACTTAATTACCGTTGATTCAAATACTCATATTGCCCCAATTTACCGTTTTGATTTCAAAGGAGGATTAGAAGATTAATGAACACAGAGAAACACTTATTCAAAAACGCCAACGCACTTCAATTTGTTAATGCGGCTAATAGCGTTTTTAAATTTAGATCACTCATGTTTTTTCAAATTCCATTAATATGGTTCAGTGGAATAAAAGTTAGGGTTTTTGAGCGAAATTCATGTCAAATTAAACTACCATTTACACGAAGAACAAAAAATCCTTTTCGCTCCGTTTATTTTGCTGCACAGTGCATGGCTGCTGAATTAAGTACTGGACTTATGGTGATGGCTGAAACACTTGAAAGTGGTAAAAAATGCTCCATGCTAGTTACTAATATGCAGGCAAATTTTGTAAAGAAAGCGGATCAAGATATTGTTTTTACATGCGAGCCCAATGAAATTATCATGAATGCCATTCAAAACTCTATAGCTTCGAACGAACCGGTTAAATTTTCATTAAAAAGTGTAGGAAAAATGCAAGATGGAATGGTGGTTGCTGAATTTGAATTTGAATGGAGCTTAAAAATAAAAGCTTAATTATTTACCTCTACCCTGAACCACAATAAGAACCGTGTAGATTAAAATTTTAAAGTCTACAGCTAAACTCATATTTTCTATATATAAAATATCATAGCGAAGTCTTTCTATCATTTGCTCCACATTTTCGGCATAGCCATATTTTACTTGACCCCAGCTTGTAATACCTGGTTTAACTTTGTTCAAATGACGATAATGAGGAGCGGTTTTAGTGATTAAATCAATAAAATGTTGCCTTTCTGGTCTTGGACCAACAAGACTCATTTCGCCAATTAAAACATTGTAAAATTGCGGAATTTCATCCAAACGAACTTTACGCATAAAACGGCCAAATTTGGTAATTCTACTATCGGTTTTACTACTCAACATGGGGCCATTTTTTTCTGCATCAGTATACATCGACCGAAATTTATGTATCATAAAAGGTTTTCCGTGCAAACCAATTCTTTCATGAGAATAAATTGCAGGACCCTTTGATGTAAATTTAACTATAAGCGCAGTGACAATAAATACAGGAGAAAAAATAGTAAGCGCAATGAGTGAAATTACAATATCAATCAATCTTTTTAAAGCCCTTTGCCAAGTGGGCATAATATTATGTGAAATTTCAATAAGTGGAGCACCAAAAATGGAGGTCATTTTAACCGAACCACTTAAAATATCATACATGTCAGGAATGATTTTTATGATTACATTTAAATCTTCTAAACTGTTAATGATGCCTTTTAAGAAATCATGTTCTGACGATTCTATTGCAATAATTACTTCTTCAATATTTTTTGACATCACTACATCTCTTACATCAGATAGTTCGCCCAAATGCGGTAAATGTTTTTCAATTAAATGAGTGCTTCCATTCTTATTTTCAATATGTACAAACCCAATAAATTTGTTACCCGATGATTTGTCTTGAGCTTCAATTTCCTGATACAACTTTAAAGCATTTGCGTTACTCCCAATAATAACAGTAGGAAATGAAATTATTCTTTTGTGAACATTTTTTACAATGATGGTGGCTATTATTAATCTGAAAAAAAATGTGAGGGTAAAATGGAAAAGGAATAATGAAATAAATAACCGATAGTAAGCTTTATAGGAGTATATTTCATCATCAAGCAACAATGCAAAAAACAAAATAATTACACCAATTAAAGTGATTAAAATTGTTTGACCTAATTCTCTTAATCTTGATTTACGAAATATATTCTTATAGCTTCCTATACTCACATATAATAACAACCAAAATAAAGGGATGAAAATCAATGCGGTATAAAAACTTTCATTATATTCAATAGGTACTGTGAAACCAAATTTTGTAGTTTCAATTTCTGATTTTCGAAAGGCATAAAAAAATGTCCAAGCACCTGCTGCTGCTATTAAATCGCATAGCACAGAAAACCAGATGTACATTTTTTTTGTTGAAGTCATTAAAAGCTTACCAATTTTACATTGTCAATTAAAAAAAGAGGGTTGCTTACCCCATCTTCTTGCTTTGCATAAAAATATATCTTATAACCCGAAGCATAGGTTTGGTTTGAAACAGCGGTTGTTAAATCAATGTACACTTTTTTCCAAACAGTTGTTCCCGATGAGTTTGTTGTAGCTCGAAGTCCAATTACAGAGCTTTGATTCACAGTAGCGCCATTTTGAGCCATAATTCCAACCTCCATAGTTTGATTTATATTATAGTTCAGTTCAAGAAAAACACTAATACCTTGTTTTGGTAGATTATAAAGTTTGTTACTAGCTATAGTTACATCTATGGTTCCACTTAATATTTCAAATTTGCCACAATTATTACCTTCATAAACTAAAGAAGTATTGCTTGTTTTATAAATATCATTTACACTACTTGAAGTTTTTTCAAAATCAATACCTAAACCTTCAAATCCTTCTATAAAATGGAAAACAGTTCCCGACTTGTATCCATAAATTTTTGGCTTTAAGCTTAAAATTTCTTTCTCTTTTAACTCAATAGTGGTGTCCCAGGCATTATAAAATGGGTAGTCAATTCGAGTTGCATCAATTCCGTTTTGTATTATACCAGACCGGACACTTAGCTTGTTGCTGCCTGTTAATAACACAGGAAAACGAGTAGGTAATGGGTAAACGCCTTGCAGATTATCATTAATATATACCCAGGCATCAGTAACATTTGAAGAGGAACTTCCCTGAGAATTATCACTTGGTGCTTTTAAATCAATATTGGTAATTCTAATATAAGCTGGTATTGGTTCAGGCTTGTCAATCAAACTACAGGCCTGTTGCATAAATAAAAGGCTGATAGAAGTTGAATAAATTAAAAAGTTGTATAAAAGTCTTCTCACTATTACTGTAACGTCAAATTTTAACTTTTATTGTATTATTTTTGATTAATAATAAAATGTGGCGCGAAAGTAATATTTAGGATGATATTAACTAGTAATTAATCGCGCATTTGACTTTAATTTTGAAATAATTTCATAAGCTACTTGTAACGATTTGTAACCATCATCGGCTGTAACAGCAGTAACTTTATCATGAAGTATTGATTGGGCAAAACATTTTAATTCTTCCTCGATTGCATTAACTTTTTGAGTTTCAGGTGTTTCAAAATAAATTTGTTTTACGCCTTTATTATTTCCTAATTCAATAGTGATAGCATAAGGGTCAATTTCACCTTCCACATTTTTTAATCTAATAATACTTGCTTCTTTATCAAGGAAATCAACAGAAATGTATGCATCTTTTTGAAAAAATCTTGTTTTACGCATATTTTTCATACTGATGCGGCTAGCGGTTAAATTTGCGACACAGCCATTGTGAAACTCAATTCTTGCATTTGCTATATCAGGTGTATCACTTACTACAGCTACTCCTGAGGCACTAATTTTTTTTATTTCTGATTTCACAGTACTTAAAATAATGTCAATGTCATGTATCATCAAATCTAAAACTACTGAAACATCGGTGCCTCTTGGATTAAATTGTGCTAATCGATGTGTTTCGATAAACATTGGATTGCTGCAATATGGTGCTGCAGCAGTAAAGGCCGGATTGAAACGCTCTACATGTCCTACCTGTACCTTAACATTAGCTTCATGGATTAACCTGATAAGCTTTTTTGCTTCTTCTAAAGTATTTGTGATAGGTTTTTCAATAAATAAGTGCTTTGCGTTTTTAAGCGCTACTTTGGCACAGTTATAATGTTGTATAGTAGGGGTAACAATATCTATAGCATCGCATGCGTTGATTAGTTCAGTATCAGAAGCATATCGTTTAACCCCAAATTCGTCTATAGCTTTTTGCGCATTTTCATCATTTGGATCATAAAAGCCAATTAAATCAAATTCACCAATTGTTTTTAAAATTCGGATGTGTATTCTTCCTAAATGACCTGCTCCTAAAACACCAATTTTTATCATTGTAGACTTATAAATAGTAATTAAATAGTAACACCATATAAACAAGGTAAATAAAATCGCCTCCACAAAATTAATTGATAAGGTTACAAACATTTAATTGATGATTTCTTTTTTGTAACATTGTTATGTTAGTATAGCAGCTTTTTATTTTTGTCTGTCATATAAAATACCTATGCTAATTAAGGATAATTTCAAACATAAAGGAAAACGCTTACAAATGGTTAATATGCTTCGTCAAATGGGAATAATTGACGAAAAGGTACTTTCTGTTATGGAATTAATTCCACGTCATGCTTTTTTGGATGAAGCTTTTTTGGAATACGCATATGAAAATAATGCTTTTCAAATAGGAGAGGGGCAAACCATTTCACAACCATACACTGTTGCATTTCAAACACAATTACTTCAAATTAGCAAGAACGATAAAGTTTTAGAAATAGGAACTGGTAGTGGATATCAAACTGCAGTATTGTGTGGCATGGGAGCAAGGGTTTTTAGTATTGAAAGGCAAAGAGTTTTGCATGATAGAGCTAAGAGATTTTTGCCAATGTTAAACATCAATCCAAAATTATTTTATGGCGATGGTTATATAGGTCAACCTATGTTTGCACCTTTCGATAAAATTATTGTTACTGCTGGGGCTCCCTTTATTCCTGAACCTTTAAAGTTGCAATTAAAGGTGGGAGGCATCATGGTTATTCCAGTGGGCGACCAAAAAGGGCAGAAAATGTATTCCTTATTTAAAAAGGCGGAAAATGTTTTTGAAACTAAATTACATGGCGATTTTCATTTTGTTCCATTATTAGAACAAAAGAGATAATTTGAATTTTTTTATGAAATTGGAATCAAAAATTAATTAAAATTGTCAATATTTTTAATTTAGTTTCGTTAGCAATACATCAAAATTAATAACATGCACAAACACAAAGGATTTTATACGCTTATTACCATATTTTTATTTAAAGTTTCATTTGCTCAAATGCCTCCAGAAATGGCCAATGAACCAGTGCTATTATCAAAAAAAGGTGAAGTAATTTTACCAGAGGCTAAAGATTGGGCTTTAAGCGTTGATGCAAGTCCATTTTTAACTTATACAGGCAAATTGCTTTCAACAACAGGTTCTGATGCACCTAATGTAAATTCTTTAGCAAATTATCCTTTAACTATAGGTGGTAAGTATTTTATGTCTGCTAAACAAGCGTATAGAGCTAGAGTGAGAATAGGTATTGCTTCTCAATCTGTAAACAATGCAGTAGTTGATAATCAAAATACCACTTTGGATACTGTATATATTAAGGATACAAAAAAAACAAGTGCTACAAATATTACCTTGGCTTTTGGTAAGGAATTTAGGAAGGGAAAAACCCGTTTGCAAGGATTTTATGGCGGTGAAGGAATCATTGGAGTTTCAACGAGTAAGGCATTATATACTTATGGAAATGCTTTTAGTAACTTAAATGTTTCTCCAACCAGTACCGATTTTTTAACCCCAACAGCAACTGGATTTGCTAATGCGCCTTCTAATACAAGAATACAATCAGAATCAAGTGGAACTGGTATAAAAGTAGCTGCCAGAGCTTTTGTAGGCGCTGAATATTTTATTTTCCCAAAAATGTCGATTGGTGTTGAATTTGGTTTCAGCCTGATGTATTATAATCAAAATGATGGAAAATTGTCAACAGAAAGTTGGGACGCAGCTAGTGGTGGTGTAAAAAACAAGACTCTTGCTAAAAGCGGTTCCAAAGGCTTTGGAATAGATAATGACAATAGTGGGGGTGCCATTATGTTAAATTTCCATTTTTAAAAGCAATTGCTTTAAAGATAACCAGAATAACGACAATAAGCATCAATGTTGCTTTAATTTGGAACCTCAAAGGACAAGCAATATGCCTTAAATTTGATTACCAAAATGAATTATTTTTTATCATTTGGATTTAAAAAAAATAATGAAAGGATTATATTATAACATCGAGGTAGCTGAAAATACTACCATTAGCTTGTTGCGATTTTATGAAAATGGCTATGTAATTTACAAAAAAATAGTAGGTAATAAAAAAGACTATATTGCAAGGGAACTCAAAATGTTTTCAATGAATGGACATATAGTTAATGGAGAGCGTGAATATACCTATTGTGGTGCATTTGAATATAATGACAATAAAATTTCTTTTAAGATTGAAAATGAAATCATCAATTCATCAAATTCTTGGGTGCAAAAAGATGTGTTGAGTTTTAAAGGAAGCATCATCAACGATCATGAATTATTATTGAAGTCGGTGAGTAAAAGGACAAAGTTGGAGACAGAAAATTCTTATCTTAAAATTACAGAGCAAGAATTGTTAGATAAGCTATAGTATAAAGCTGAAATAGGAGTATTCCATTAAAACTTATTGCCTTTGGTTAAACTAATCTTCTAAAATTGTTTTGGCAATTTCATCGTAATTGTAGGTGTTAATTATTTTCCCATCTTCCATTTCGTAAATAACATCACAGTTTTTAAGCGTTGTAATTCTATGTGCAATGATAAACATAGTTTTATTTTCCTTTGAAATGGCTTCAATTGATTCGGTGATTTCTTTTTCGGTTTGTGTATCAAGTGCACTGGTGGCTTCATCAAAAACAAGTATTTGCGCATCTTTATATAATGCTCTAGCAATGGCAATTCTTTGTCGCTGTCCACCTGATAATTTTGTGCCATTTTCACCAATGTTTGAGGCAAGTCCTAATGGCGATTTATCAACTACTTCGTCAAGTTTAGATAGTTTTAAAACCCTATTTAACTTTTCGTTATCTATATCTTCTTTGGCAACACCAAAGGCAATATTTTCATAAAAATCGCCATCAATTATAAACACACTTTGCTTAACATAACCTATCAACTGACGCCATTGATTTTCTTCATCAACGGTAATTTTTTTATTATCCACATAAAGTCCCCCTTGCTGTTCTTTTAAAAAGCGTAATAATATATTGATTATAGTAGTTTTTCCGGAGCCCGATTTACCTATAATTCCAACCTTTTGGCCCTTAGTAACATTCATATTTAGAGAATCTACGGACAATTTTTTGCCACTGGGATACTTATATGAAACTGCTTTAAACTCTATATTTTTTTCAAAACTAAGCACTTGTTTGCTGCTGTGGTCGCTGGTATTTGGAATGGGTTGTAAACCATCTTTAACAATTTGAATAACATATTGAAAGCCTTTAATACTGCCCAAAGCAATTAACATCCTATTCATAGATGGCATAACACGATAAGCAGCTGCTATAAATAATGGTAACATCACCGAAATACTTCCTTTGGCTTCAGGACTATACAAAGTATAAGCAAACATAATAATAACAGCACTTATTGCAGTTAGTTCTATTATTTTGCTTGGCACTAAATTTAAAGTAAAAGCATTTGTAAATACCCGTTTAAATTTGGCTTGATTTACTTTAAAAATCGACATGAAAAACTTTTCTTTGTTAAATAGCTTCACATCAATGTAGCCGTGTATGGTTTGATAGGCTTGTTTGGTCAGCTCTGTATTTAAGCGATTTCTTTCTTTTTCATAAAATTGAGTTCTACTTTTTATCAGCTTATAAGTAAGTATAAAAGAAGGAGTTAGTGTAACCACCATTAATCCAATAACAGTAATGTTGTATAATGAAATTGCTGTAAGAATTATTACTAATACCACTATTTCTGACATTAAAATTAAAGTTGGCAATAGTAAATAGGTAGAAAAATGGAAAGGCATAATTTGAATATTCCGAACCAAATTAGTGCTATTGTGGTCGTTAAAGTATTGCAAATCATGATTCATGATATTTTCAAATTGTTTTTGAGAAATATCAGCAGCAACACCGTATGAAAATTTAGATTGTAAATAGCTAATGGTAGCAGCTGCAGTGTTTTTAAATAAAAAAATAAACCAAAAGCAAATCAAAATAAAATAAAGAAAATTGCTATCACTTTCGAAACCAAGGTTTACAAATATGGAATGCACAACATGACTTTTGTGAATATTTGTTGGGTCAAAAACTAAATTCGCTACTGGCAATATCGCTGCAAGTCCTAATACATCAAGTATTCCTCCACACAAAATAAGAAAAATCATTAACACCACTCTTTTTTTGTGTTGAGGAAAAAGAATGCTATTAATGTCTTTAATAGTTGAAAATACAATATTTTTTAGGAGAAATTTCTTCATATAACTGGGCTCTACGACTTAATATCGGAGTATGCTTTATAGGCAGCTCCATATCTCCTATAATAATAATTACTTTTTACCTTTTTTACACTATTTAACACTAGACAAAAATGATTTGGATTGTGTGATTTTGCAATATCTTGAGCATTGTTCAAACTATCTCTAAAAGGATACTTGGTGTTCATTACAAAAATATTAACATCAGCTAATTTCATTAACACAATGGCATCAGAAATTAATGAAACTGGAGGAGTATCAATGATAATATAATCATAATGCTCCTTGCCAAAATTAATTATGGAATTCATGTTTTTACTCAATATTAATTCAGATGCATTTGGCGCTGCAGCGCCAGAAAGTAATACATCAAGATTTTCAACTTCGGTATTTTGAACAAAATCAGCAGGATTTCCTTTTCCAACCAAAATACTTGTAATACCTGGCTTTTCATTTGATAACCCTAAGGCTTTATATACCCTTGGTTTATGTAAATCTAGTTCAAGAATTAATACTTTTCTACCTCCTTTGGCTAATAAAGACCCAATGTTGACAGCGCAAAACGTTTTACCTTCACTTGGATGATTGGAAGTAAGCAAATAAATCTGGCAGTTATTTTCTGAGTTATTCATGAACTGCAAATTTGTGCGCAATGTTCTAAATGATTCTGTCACAGCTGACCTTGGATCATTATTAATAGCTTTATCTACATTAGAGAAATTATCTGCAAACATTACTTCTCCGAGCACAGTAAGTGCAGTTTTTTGTTTTAATTCTTCTAATGTTTCAACAGTTTCATAAAAAGAAATTCTTATGAAAATAATCAATAAACTTACTAAAAATCCCACCCCAATAAATGTATAGGTAATTTTGGCTTTGTTGGGTTTTACGATTCCCATCGATAATGCCGATTCAATTATTTTACTTTGTGGCACAATACCTGCTCGAGCAATTGTATTTTCGGCCTTTTTTTGTAAAAGAAATGAATACATTTTTTGATTCACCTCCAAATTTCTTTCAATATTTAATAATTCTCTTTGCTTAATAGGTATATTACTTATTTTCCCCTCAAATCTCCCTACTTGTTTTTTTAAAGCTTCTTTTTGAGAATTAATTGCAGTTCTGGAATTATTAATGTAATTTAAAATGCTTAATTTTTTATTTGAAAGTTGTTTGTCAAGCGCTATTATGGTTGGACTTGTTGGTGTTCCCGAAAATTTGGCCTTGTTTCTTTCCATTTGTAAATTATACAAATCGGTTACATTATTGGCAAAGGTCTGATCTGATGAAGGTAAAAATATAGTAGGAGGAACTAATTCTGGGTCTTTATCTTCTATAATATATTTTTCAATGGAATTAAATGATGCTTCCATTAAATCAAGTTTATTTAATTCGGTTTGGTTCAAAACCAATTGCTCAAAATAACTTTCTTCTTCTTTGCTAAGATCTAATATCGACTCTGATTGTTTGTAGTTTTGCAATCTATCCTCAATAGCAGTCATCATTTGTGTAAGCTCTTCTAACTGTTTTTCAATATAAGAAAGCGTCCTACTATTAATATCTAATTTTGAATTAAGCGTAATATCAATATATACCTTTCCTAAAGTATCTAAAAAAGTGATAGCTCTTTTAGGAATGATGTCTTCGACAGTTACCTGAACAATGCCACTATATTCAGGAATTTCAACCATAATGGCTTGTTGATATTTTCTTACTAATGAGCTCCTGTTATGAAATTGAACTAAATAATCAACATCTTTAATTTGATTTTCAGTAAGTGATTGGATGGCAGATGATTTTGTAACTAAAATGCTGAAATCTTCTGTAATCAATCTTTTATTGAAATAACCTTCTTTTACAATTTCAGTTTCACCTAACATATATTTCATTGAATATTTACTGATATTCAATATTTTAAACTCAATATATTGTTCAAATAAAAGTGGCTTTACTGCAGTAAAGCTTATTTTAAATGGCACATCATCATATAACTCTTTTGTACGAATGCGTCCTTTTATATAGTATGACACATCTAAATCAAGCTTATCAACAGTTTTCTTAATTAAATCATATGATTTAATGACACGCATAGCATTATAGTTTTCGCTATAATCTTTGTAGCCAAGTTGTTGCGTACCCGATTGAATAATGCTTTGTGAGTCATAAGCATCATTAGACTTAAGTAAAATTTGGGTTGATGCAGCGTAAATATCTGTCAACTTATAGGTGTAAAAATATGCAGAAATGTAGGCAACAATTAAACAGGATATAATGATATACCAATTTTTTACAAAGGTTCTCCAAAGCGCCTTTAAATCATTAATGTCAATTATTGAATCTGTTTTTTCGTTACTCACGTGATTTATTAAAATTTGGGCAAATATACTAATTGTACTTAAACAGCATCTTATTGAACAATAATAGTAATTAAATATCTTTGCATTTTAATTTAAAAAATATGTTTAAAACTATTGCATTACTCACTGCATCTAATATTTTTATGACTTTTGCTTGGTACGGACATCTCAAATTTAAAGAGCAGGTTTTATGGAAGGTGGTGATTATAAGCTGGGTTATTGCCTTTTTTGAATATTGCTTGCAAGTACCTGCTAACCGAATTGGGAGCAATTATTTTTCATTGTTTCAATTAAGAACCTTACAAGAGGTAATAAGTTTAACAGTTTTTGCCTTATTTGCGGTGTACATGATGAATGAAACCATTAAATGGAACTACATTGTAGCATTCCTTTGTTTGATTTTGGCGGTTTTTTTCATGTTTAAAAAATGGTAGTTATAGGTGCAAAAGCAATATAATTTGAAGGTATTGTGCTAAAAAAGTGTCTAAATAGCACGTTTAATCCATTTATTCAACATTAAAAGAATAATTCGGAACATTGTTGGAATTTAATAATTTAACTCTTTTAACATAGTCTTGTTGATAGCTTGGCAAAGCAGCAGCCTCAAATTTTAAATTATTGCTAATTTTGCCCATATTTATTCACCAATTTGTGCTCATTACACCTATAAATATTTTAGCACTTGTGTTTGCCTACTTGATAGGTTCTATACCAACATCGGTTTGGCTGGGGAAATTTTATCATGGAATTGACATTAGAGAACATGGAAGTGGAAATGCTGGCGCCACAAATACCTTCAGGATATTTGGAAAAAAATTGGGTATTATCGTATTAATTGTTGATATATTGAAAGGTTGGATTGCAGTTAAACTTTTTTATGTTTTATATGAAAGTGGTCAAAGTGTTGATGAATTATTTAATCTTAAAATTAGATTAGGAATTTGTGCTTTACTAGGTCACGTTTTTCCAATTTATGTTGGCTTTAAAGGCGGAAAAGGTGTGGCAACTTTATTAGGCATCATTTTGGCTTTAAACCATGAAGCAGCTTTAATGTCAATTGGTGTTTTTGTGTTGGTTTTTGTTATAAGTGGTTATGTTTCATTAAGTTCAATTTTAGCAGGTTTGTTTTTTCCAGTGGTGGTTATGGTAATTTCAAAAACTTCGCAACCCGCGATGGTGGTTTTTGCGCTTATGATAAGTGTGGCTGTTATTATTACACATCAAAAAAATATCGAGAGATTGTTAGCTAAGAAAGAAAACAAAGTTAATTTATTTAAAAGAAAGGCAAAAGAAGAAGCCAACTTGCAGCAAACTGATCATAGTTAATTAGAGCGCTGTAGTTGCAATTTTTTAATGAAAAATTAAAATAAATGAAAGAAAAAAAGAATGGATTAATATTAGCACTTTTCCTTTTGTTGTTGATCAATTTTTTTGCCCTGGCACAAAATAATTTCGGTTCTGAAAAAGAATTGCGCAAACAAGCTGAAAATCTTTTTAAAGATGACGAGTTTGCAGCAGCTTTGCCATTATATTCTCAGCTTTTGAGTTTATATCCAAAGGATCCTAATTTTAATTATAAGTATGGAGTTTGCCTTCTATACGCTAAGGAGAATAAAGAAAAACCATTGCCCTATTTAACCTTTGCTGTGGGTAAAGATGAGGTTGATGATGATATTTATTATCATCTTGGCAAAGCTTATCATCTAAACTACCGTTTTGATGAAGCCATAGCTCAATACAATATTTTTAAACAAAAGAAAAGTAAAACATCAACCAAACTTGAAGTAGACTTGCAAATAAGACAATGTGAAAATGGTAAAAGTTTATTAAGAAATGTAACCGATTTAACAGTTGTAGAAAAGAAAGAATTGAATAGCACAGAGTATTTTAGGGCTTATGATTTAAATAAAATTGGTGCTAAATTAGTAGTGAAACCCGATGATTTAAAAACACCTTTTGATGTGAAGAAAAAGGATCAATCAACTGTAGTTATTCGTCAAACAAGTCAAGAAATTTATTATAGCAGCTACGGTGCCGATGGAAAAAACGGACGCGATATATATAAAATTAGTAAGCTACCTAACTTTACATGGGGACAGCCTGTGAATTTAGGACCTTCAATCAATACGCAATATGATGAGGATTTTCCATACATCACCCCAGATGGTAAAACGCTTTATTTTTGTAGTAAAGGACACAATAGCATGGGTGGTTATGATGTTTTTAAATCTGAATTGAATCCTTCAGGTGAATGGAATAAACCTCAAAATCTTGATTTTGCTGTTAATACCCCTGATGACGACATTCAGTATGTTACTGACCCTGAAAGTGACTTTGCCTATTTTTCGTCAAAACGTAATAGTGCCGATGGAAGAATTGTGGTATTCAAAGTTAAAACTGAACGTGTTCCTGTTACAGCTGCTATCATAAAGGGAAAAGTGTTGAGTGATGCTTTGCCAGTTAATTTGGCAGCAAAAATTTCAATTAAAAATGTTCAAACAGGTAAGTTTATCGGTACGTTCAATAGTTCAGATAGAGATGGAAAATATCGATTGAATTTAAACAACGGCACCAAATATGAATTTACTGTAGAGCAATCAGGCACACCACCTATAACCCAATTTGTCGAGATTCCACCATTAAAGGAATTACGACCATTAAGGCAAGAAATTCAGTTAAAGAAAAAAGATGGTGCTACTACTATGGTTATTTATAATTTCTTTAGTGACACCGTAGAAAATAATGCGTTGGCCACTGCTGAACTTTTTAAAGAAAGAGCTAATTTGGATGTAAATTATGATGAGCAAATTCAAGCAGGAATTATTTCAGAAGCGTCTAATAAAACTGTTGCCGATAACAAAGTGCTTTCAAATAGAAATGCATATCAAGAAAACATTACTCAATCAAGCCCTGATAAAGAAAAACAAGCAAATTCTGCCAACACGCAAACAGAAAATAAAGAAACAGCAAAGGTGGATAATAAACAAGGCAACAATCAAAATAATTCATCCACCAATACTACTTCTGCAGATACTAAGGTGGCAAGCAATACAAAAGCAACGGGGATTAATAATTCTGAAATAGTTACTATTGCTAAAGAGGATGCAAAGGAAACTCAAAAAGAAGCTGATGACACAAGAGATAAATCACGACAAGCATATGCATTTGCCAATTTAAAAAATAATGCTGCTCAAAAGAAATATAAAGAAGCTAGTGATGCCGAATCTCAAGCAAATGCGATTACAAATCTTGAAGAAAAGCAGTTACAGTTTGATGTTGCAAGTAAGGCAAAAAAAGATGGCGATGTTTTATCACAACAAGCTGTTGTTGCCTATAACCTGGCTAAGGATTTGGAAACTGAGGCTGATGCTAAACAAGCTGAAGCCAATATGGCCGAACAATATGCGAATGACTTGGAATTGGCAGTTAAATCAAATTCTACTGAGGCACTCGAAAAACTCGAAAAACAAAGTAAAGAATTAGAGAAAAATCAGAATACTACAAAAAGTAACAATCCTGATATTTTGGTAAAACAATCGCAAGAAAAATCGGCAGAAGCTTCACGATTGGAAGAAAGGAAAAACGATTTAAAAGCTGAAATTCAAGAGAGTATGTTTGATGAAAAAATTGCTCGTGAAGAAATTTTAAAAGCTAAGAATGATTCAGTAAAAGATGCTAACGAAAACAAATTAAAAGAAGTTTTAGCCGCAAGAACACAAAAGCAAAAGGAGTTAGAAGGAATTGACGGCAAAGTCGCAAAACTTAAAGAAGAATCAATTGCATTAGAAGAAGAGGCTAAAATAAATAAAGAAATCCTGAATGAAATTGCAGGTGAAAATACAAGCAATCTGCCAGAACTTGCAAAGGAAGACAAACAAAAATTGGATGCTCAATTTAGCGGCCAAAAAAATGTTGCTGCTAATGAAACAAAAAGTGAGCAAGTTGCAAAAGTGAATGACAATAAATCGAATAATTCCACTTCCCAAAATGGGATTGTTCCAAATCAAAAAATAGAAAATTACTCAGATTATATAGCTTCGACTGATGAAAATAAAAAAGAAGCATTATTAATTCAATATCAGCAAGTTACAGCAAAGGCCGATTCAACAGCAAAGTTGTTGAATAACGCTACTGAACCAAATGAAATTAAAAGCATTTCTGAATTACAAAAGAGTTATACCGAATTGGCCACTTCAAAAAAACTGGCAGCTAATATCATTGCCTACAACATTTATAATAAAGAATATGACGCAAATCAAAATGCTTTAAATCAAAAATTACAGGGTCTTCCAGAAGTTGATAAAGAAAACTTTAAAAATAGCTTAAATCAAATTGAAGGTGATTATAAAAAGGCAATTGATAGCAAGGATAATGCATTGCTGTTACCTAATTTACAAGAAAAGGAATCGGGAGTAAATACCGCTGTGAACGCCCAAAATGTTGTTTTAGTGCGACAGCGAAAATTATTAGAGCAGGCCAATAGCAGTATCGCAAATAATAATGTTGAAAATAAAGCAACTGCTAGTTTCAAAGGATTTAATACTGACAGAAATTCAACTGCTACCGAAGCGGTAAATAGTTTACGCCCCGATTATACAAATTATAGTACACCTTTGAAGCTGAAACCACAAGAGGCTGACAGTATTAAACGAACTACTGAATTTTTACAATTTGTGGGCATAGTAGAAAAGGCAAAATCACTTGAAGATGCTGCTGATAAAAAAGCAAAGGAATATACTAATACCAAGGCTCAAGGAGAAGAAAAGGTAATTGAATCACAACAGTTAATTGATTTAGCTTCTGAGGAAAAAAAGAAATCTAAAAAACAAGCATTAGCTGAAGAAGCTATTAGGGTTGATAATGAAGGTAAAGATTTACTTATTAAAGCTGATACCTTAAAAATGCAAGCGCAAAATGACATGCTTAAATCAGCAGCTATAAAGGCTGAAGCCGATAAGTTTATGGCCAAATTGAACAAATCTCAACAAGATAAAATAGTAGCCGTGTATCAGAATCAAATTATTATACCTGATGAAACAATAGCAAGTAGTGCGGAAACAACAAATAATTCTGAGATAGAAAAAAATACAGCTAAAGAAGCAAATAAATCAAATGTTGCTTCAAATAACAATATTCAAAAACAAGAAGCAAATAACAAATCCACTAAATCAGAACCTTCAAAGCAAAGCGAAACCAAGGTTGAAACTGCAGTAAATGAAAATTCTTCAACAACTCAAGAAACAAAGAAGGAGGTTGCAGTTGTCGCTAAAACAAAGGATAAGGAAAGTGTTTTAAAAGAAATAAAAGCTTCACCAGAATATATCGCGTATGCATCAATAAAAAATGAGGTGGAAACTCTTAAAGTGGAGGCATCTCAAAAAAGGGCTGAAGCAGATACTATGAAAATTCAAGCACAAAGAGATGCTATGAACAGTAATGATTTATTTGAATTTGCAGCTGCACAGCCCAAAAAGAAAGATAGAAAAGCGGCACAATTAAAAGCCGAAGAAATGGATCGTGTTGCAAGAGAAAATCAAATTAAAGCTGATTCATTAAATACACTTGCCGAAAAATCGGAAACAGCAGCAAGAATGAAACAATATGAAGCAGATAATTACTTAAGAAAGTTTGATGAAGTAAAATCAAAAACCTTGTTAATGGCATATAATAATGCGGTTCCAGAAGAATTGTTAAAAGCTGATGAACCTGTTTCAACTCCTGTTGCTAGCAACAATAAAGTGCCAAATTCAAATAAAAATGCCAGTGAAACTTCAAATAAACAAAGTGAGCAAACAGCAGGCAATAACAGTAAAACTCAAAATATCCTTAACCAAAATAAAGTAGCCGAAAATTCAAATAAACAAAATGAAATTGCTCAAAATAATAAGTTAGAAAACAAGACTAATTTAGCCAATGAAAATAAAGTTGAACAAAATACAATCGAACCTGTAGTATTGTCTAAGCCCCCAAAACCTGATGTTAAAACCACTCCTGAGTATAATAATTATATTAATTTAAAAAACGAAGCTGAACAAGCCCAAGTAGAGGCAACAACTTGGAAGGCAAGAGTGGATTCAACTAGAGCATTGAGTGCTCAAAAATTGGAGGAGTCAAACAACAAGTTAGAGGAAGCTGCTTCATTAAAAAAGAGAAAAAGAAAGCCTTTGGTGAAGGAGGCAGCTGAGTTAGATTATGAATCTCAATTACAAGCTCGTTCAGCTGACTCTTTAAACGTATTTGCTAATCAAGCAAACAAAAAAGCAAATGACAAAAAGGCTGCGGCTGAAGGTTATTTATCAAGTATTGATAAGGAATTATCATTAAGAATTATGCGTTCTATTCAAGGAATTCCTGAACCTGTTGAGGTTGAAACAGCAGTTGCATCTTCCGAAAATAATGCAAACAGCAATGCAAGCAATGAAAGGAACCAATCAATTACGCTAGGAATTAATAACAATAAGCCTCACAGCACCACTAATAAAATTAAAATGAATGAACCACTCCCAGATGGTTTAATTTTTAAGGTTCAAATTGGTGCCTTTAACAAACCTGTGGCCGATAATTCATTTGGTTCAGTGAGCCCTGTGACTGCTGAAACATTACCTAATAGTAATTTAATTAGATACACTGCAGGTCTTTTTAGAGCTTTTGACGAAGCTGCAAACGCAAGAAAAGAACTTAATAAATTAAATTATAAAGATGCCTTTGTTGTTGCTTATTGTTATGGTAAAAGAATGAGTGTAACGGAAGCCCGCGCCTTAATTGCTAGTGGCAAAGATTGTAAAAATGGTGGAGCCACAAGTTATAACCAAAATACAATTGCTTCAAACAATTCAAATAATTTAAATACGAGAACATCAGTTTCATCAAATGCTTCAAATAATACCACTAACGTAACTGAAAATGCAAATGTTAACTCTACTTTGCAAATTAAACAAGGAGAAACATTGCCTCAACAAGATATTCAGGTAATAAAGGGTTTGCTTTATACAGTTCAAGTTGGGGTTTACAGTAAACCTGTAAAGGCAGGTCAATTGTATAATATTACTCCTTTGTATTATGAATTAAACCAAAAGGGACAATACCGATATACAAGTGGAGTTTATAATGATGTGCGTGAAGCAACAAAAGCAAAAGATGTAATTGTACAAATTGGAGTTTCTGATGCCTTTGTTTCAGCATATATAAATGGGAAGAGAATTCCAATGGAGCAAGCTGCTGCCATGGAAGCGCAACAAGGCAAATCAATTTTTGCTCAAATACCTGGAATGAATGTTCAACCTAAGACAATTGCTGTAAGCAATTCGATTGAACAAAAAGCATCAATTCCACAAGAAACTAAAATTGTTAATCCTCCTTTAAATAATACTCCTACAAACATTGTATATAAAGTTCAATTAGGTGCTTTCAGAAATGAGGTTCCTGTTGAGATAATGAATAAATATTTAACGATTGCAGATAAAGGTATTGCCAATTTTAAAAGTGGTGACCTTACTATTTATACTGTTGGAAATTTCAAAGATGCAGCATCTGCTGAAATTGTTAAGGTAGAGGTAATTTCTAAAGGTATAAATGATGCCTTTGTTATTGCGCTTAATAATGGTGAAAAAATATCATTGGATGAAGCAAAAAAGTTAGGTGGTAAATAATAAGTATAAAAAAATTAAGGTAATTCATGGTTTTATTGATGATGTGATATGACTTATTCGGAGTTAAAACTTTTGTGGCGTAATAAATTAGAATCTATTTATGACCAAGATGAATGCGATAATTTATTTTACCTCACTTGTTATCATATAAAACAATGGGGGAGGTCGCGTGTGCTTTTTGAAAAGGATAATGTATTGAGCGAAAATGATGAAATAGCCTTTGCTGAAATATTAAAACCTCTCCTTACCAATAAACCTATTCAATATATTTTTGGAGAAACTGAGTTTTATCAACTAAAGTTTAAGGTTGATGAAGATGTTCTTATCCCACGTCCTGAAACTGAGGAGCTTGTTGACTGGATTGTGAAGGATAACATGGGAAAAAGAAATATTAAATTTTTAGATATTGGAACTGGTAGTGGATGCATTGCTATTTCATTAGCAAAAAATATGATTCATCCCGAAGCTTTTGCAATGGATATTTCTAATCAAGCACTTACTGTCGCACAAGTAAATGCTCAAGAATTAAACGTAGATTTAAATTTATTAAAGGCTGATATTCTTGAAATGACCGATGTTGTGGTTGATGAACATTTTGATTTAATTGTGAGCAATCCTCCTTATATATTAAAAGATGAAGCGGCATCTATGCGTCAAAATGTAATTGGCTATGAACCACATACAGCGCTATTTTGCACTAATAATGATCCTTTACAATTTTATAAAGCTATTGCTGATTTTGCACTTTTAAATTTGCAAAAAGAAGGTAGCCTTTATTTTGAAACTCACGAAGATTATCATCAACAAGTGCTTGAAATGCTTAAAAATAAGGGATTTTCGAATGCCATCTCTAAAAAAGATTTACAAAATAAACTTCGTTTTATTCGAGCCAATTTGCTTTAATCTTTTTTGATGTTGTCATGAAAAAGAAATTTTTGCTCACTGTTTTTTTGTCTTTACTCTCCCTCATTGCTATACTTAATACCAATTGTAATGAAGATAAAAAAAATGAAAATGAATCAACAAAGATTGTTTCACCATATTTAAATCATGGTGATTCGGCTACCTATGTTGGAATAAATACCTGTAAAAATTGTCATGCCAATATTTATGAAACTTTTATTGAAACTGGCATGGGGAAGTCATTTGATAGGGCCTCAAAATTAAAATCGGCAGCTTTGTTTGGCGAGAAAATAACTGTATATGATAAATTTTCAGATTTTTATTATCACTCTTTTTTTAGAGGAGATACAATGAAAATGATGGAATTTAGGTTAAAAGGTAAAGATACAGTGTACAAAAGAATTGAGATAGTAAGTTATATTATTGGTTCAGGGCAGCATACAAATTCTCATATGATGATGCAAAATGGTTTTGTTACCCAAATGCCAATGACTTTTTATACTCAAAAAAAACAATGGGATTTGCCACCTGGATTTGAAGATGGACATAACACACGATTTAGTCGAAAAATTGGACTGGAATGTATGAGTTGTCATAATTCATATCCTGAATTTGAAATGGGTTCCGAAAACAAATTTACTTCATTGCCCAATGGAATTGGCTGCGAAAGGTGTCATGGCCCAGGCTCCATTCATGTGAAACAAAAAAGCAGAGGCGAAGTAATTGATACCTCAAAAATGATCGACTACAGTATAGTAAATCCAGGTAAATTGAGTCCCGATTTGCAGTTTGATATTTGTCAGCGTTGCCATTTACAAGGAAATGCTGTATTAAAAAATGGGCATTCATTTTATGATTTTAAACCGGGACAAAAGTTGTCTGATTTTATGACAGTGTTTTTACCTAAATACAAAGATGATGAAGAAGATTTTATTATGGCATCTCATGCCGATAGATTAAAACAAAGCAGATGTTTTATAGTAAGTCAAAAAAATAAATCATCAAACATCTTGCGTCCGTATAAAAATACAATGACTTGCGTTACTTGTCATAATCCTCATCAAAGTGTGAAGTTTCAAAAGGATGAGTATTTTAATGCGAAATGTAATTCTTGTCATATCCCAAGGGAATCAAATACTTGTACTGCTGACAAAAATCTACTTCTTAAAGCAAAAAATAATTGCGTGAACTGTCACATGCCTCGCTCTGGTTCTATTGATATTCCTCATGTCACAGTGCATGATCATTACATAAGAAAACCAAAACCCAAATCAAATAAAAAACTTAATGATGCAAAGGTATTTTTGGGACTGTTTGCTGTAAATGAAAATCATCCCAATGCAAAAACTTTAGCATCTGCATATATTAACCAGTATGAAAAATTTGAAAAGAAACCATATTATTTGGATTCTGCAAGTAAGTATGTTGATATATTGATGAAAGAGCCATTGATGAATAATTTACATACCATTATTCATTATTATTTTTTAAAAGAAAATTATGATGAAATAATTAAAGTCATTTCAAACTTTGATCAAAATAAATTGTTGGCTCAAGTTTTTGTAAAGCAAAGTTTTGAAAATTCAGATGCATGGTTGTGTTACAGAATTGGCGAAGCGTATCAGAATAAAGGCGATTTTGTTAATTCAAAAAAGTATTACCAAAAATCAAATTTCCTTGCACCAAAGTATCCTGATTTCTTAAATAAATACGCAAGCACATGTTTAAATTTAAATGAAATAAACACCGCCCAAAAATTATTTGAAACCCTAGTGACAGAATTTCCGAATTTTGCTGCTGGCTATTCTAATTTAGGTTATTTGTATCTTACGCAACAAAACATTTCAAAGGCATTATATTATTTTGATAAAGCATTACAATTAGAACCTGATTATGAATTGGCATTAATGAATAAAGCAAGTGTTTTGATGTACCA
Organism: Bacteroidia bacterium; assembly: GCA_035439485.1. Lineage (GTDB taxonomy): Bacteria > Bacteroidota > Bacteroidia > UBA4408 > UBA4408 > CAIKXD01. The sequence continues at coordinate 29,294 of DAORKI010000013.1, read as the reverse complement.
AAATAAAATTTTTGAAGCATCATCACTATTAAAACAAGTGTTAGCAAAAAATCCGAATCAGCAAAAGGCCAAGCAGGCTCTAGAGCAAATGAGAAAGCTATGAAATTATTTAGTATATGGCAAAGAAAAAAACGAATAAATCAAACACTAAACCAAAATCATCAAGTTTTTGGAAAAAGGCAATTATTTCTTTTATTGCCTTAATTGTGATTGTTGGAGGAGGAACTGGCTATCTCACATACACAAAAATATATAAACCCAATGTAGAACTTTTAGGAAAAAGTCAAGCCTATTTATATATTAAAACAGGAAGCAATTTTGATGATGTTTTAAAAGATTTGTTAGACAATCATTTTATAAAAAATCAAAGTTCCTTTATTTGGGTTGCAGAGCGCAAAGGATATAAAACCAAAGTAAAACCAGGCAAGTATAAAATAAAAGAAAACATGAGTAACAATGAGTTAGTGAACTTGTTACGCAGCGGTGTGCAAGAACCGGTAAAATTGGTTTTCAATGAAGCTCGCACCAAACAACAATTTGTGGAAGTAATACATAAACAAATTGAAGCAAGTGAAGAAGATTTAAATAGTTTGCTGAATGATGATGACTTTTTGAAAGAATTTGGTCTAAATTCTAAGAATGTATTGACTCTTTTTATACCAAATACCTATGAATTTTATTGGAACACATCTGCTGGAGATTTTATAAAAAGAATGGTAAAGGAAAACAACAAATTTTGGACTACAGAAAGGGTACAAAAGGCACAAAAACTTGGTCTCACAAAATCAGAGCTAAGTATTTTGGCAAGCATTGTACAACAAGAAAGTAGGGTAGTAGATGAACAACCAATAATTGCAGGAGTTTATTTAAATCGTTTACATAAGGGAATGCGTTTGCAGGCCGACCCAACGGTGATATACGCTATTGGAGATTTTTCTATTAAGAGAGTATTAAATGCACATTTAGAGTACGATTCACCTTATAATACTTACAAGTATGCTGGATTACCGCCAGGCCCTATATGCATACCATATAGAACCACTATTGATGCCGTTTTAAACCGAAAGTATCATAATTATATTTATTTTTGTGCCAAAGAAGATTTTAGTGGTAGACACAATTTTGCCGCTACCATTGCCGAACATGATCGGAATGCCGCTAAATTCAGAAAAGCTTTAAATGCAAGGAAAATTTACAAGTAATTCTTTAAACTTTTATATCAATATTTTAATATGATAAGTTTGAATAATTATTGCTGTTTTAAACAGGAATAACATCTATAATCCTTATTTTGCTTGGTATAGGGCGATGCCTAAAATGATAAAATCAAAGATTCAAATCTTAAGTTAATTGAGTAAAGTAAGGAACAAATATCTGAAGGGTTGACCCAAAAATAAACATAAATGTTTACTTACTTACCGTTAAATTCAACATTCTTTTATGCCAACTTTTGCCCAAAGGAATGAGCCAATTGCTGTCGAATTCTTTTTTTGTATTAACTAAATTATTAAATACTAATGTTTGCTCATTAATAAATCCTTTGGTTGCAAGACTTTGAAACTCCTGCAAATGACAGGTTTCAATCATGTTATTATTTTTGTAGGCAATCATCATTCGATCGAACAATTGTATATTTAATTGTTGTTCCACTTTTTTGATAAATGACACTGATTTATCAATAGCACAACCGCTTATTTGAGTTACACTTTCATCAACCATAATTACAATAAATAATTGATGATAAACCTTTATAATAGCTGAAAGCAGGGCACCATGAGCATCCCAGCTAGTCACAAAATGTTGCGCCATTTTATTTATTTCATCAACTTCAGCATTATTTAAGATGCGGTTGCTCTGGTATACCCAAACTCTGCTGTTTTCAGACATTGACTGTATATTCATTTACTTTCAATTTTTAACTTTACATTAAACTCACCCACTTTCAACTTTCCCCTTTTAACTTTCAAACTTTCAAACTTTCAACTTTCCACTTTCTAACTTTCAAACTTTCCCCTTTCAAATTTCTAACTTTCAAACTTTCAAACTTTCAACTTTCCCCTTTCAAACTTTCAACTTTCTCCTTTCAACTTTCTAACTTTCAACTTTCCCCTTTCCACTTTCAAACTTTCAAACTTTCCCCTTTCAACTTTCCCCTTTCAACTTTCTAACTTTCAAACTTTCCCCTTTCCCTATGCCTTATGCTCTCCAAAGACTTTTCTTAAAGTATCAGCAATTTCGCCTAGGGTAGCGTATTGTTCGCAACAACTCAAAATTACAGGCATTAAATTATTGCCATTTTTAGCAGTTTCGTCAAGTTTAGTAAGTAATTTTTTTACTTCTTCATTATTTCTTTCGACTTTTAACTGATTGATTTTAGCAATTTGTTGAGTTCTAATAGAATCATCAACTGTAAATAAGTTTTCTATTGGTTTTTCTTCAATTTGGTATTTATTTACACCCACAATAATTTTTTCGCCTGATTGAATGTCGCGCTGATATTTGTATGACGAACGCGCAATTTCATCTTGCATGTAACCCTGTTCAATAGCTTCCACTGCACCTCCAATGGCATCAATTTTATTGATGTAGTTCCAGGCTAAATTTTCAATTTCATTAGTCAATGCTTCAACATAATAGGAACCTGCTAAAGGGTCAACTGTATCAGCTGCGCCACTTTCGAGGGCTATGATTTGTTGCGTTCTAAGTGCAATTCTTGCAGCTTCTTCAGTCGGTAAAGCCAAAGCTTCATCAAAACCATTAGTGTGTAATGATTGGGTACCTCCTAAAACAGCACTTAATGCTTGTGTGGTAACTCTGATAATATTATTTTGTGGTTGCTGAGCAGTTAAAGTAGACCCACCTGTTTGGGTATGAAATCTAAGCATCATGGCTCTTTCGTCAGTTGCACCTAGTGCTTTAGTAATTTTTGCCCACATCCTACGTGCTGCCCTAAATTTAGCTACTTCTTCAAACAAATTGTTATGTGCATTAAAGAAAAATGAAAGTCTTTTAGCAAACACATCAATATTTAAACCTTTCGCCTTTGCAGCTTCTACATAAGCCTTGCCATTGGCTAATGTAAAAGCCAACTCCTGTGCTGCATTAGCTCCAGCCTCTCTAATATGATATCCACTTATTGAAATGGTGTTCCATTTTGGTACTTCTTTGCTACAATATTCAAATATATCTGTTATAATGCGCATACTAGCCTTCGGTGGATAAATATATGTACCGCGTGCTGCGTATTCTTTTAAAATATCATTTTGTATAGTACCCGAAATTTTGGAAATATCTGCCCCTTGTTTTTTTGCCAAAGCCACATACATGGCCAAAAGGGTAGAGGCTGTGGCATTAATGGTCATACTTGTGGTAACTTGTTCCAACTGAATTCCTTTAAACAAAATTTCCATGTCACGCAATGAATCTATTGCTACACCTGCCTTTCCTACTTCTCCATCGGCAAATTCATGATCTGAATCATATCCTATTTGTGTTGGCAGATCGAAGGCAACCGAAAGTCCTGTTGTGCCATTTTTTAAAAGATAATGGTAACGTTCATTTGAAGCTTCGGCTGTACTAAAACCTGCGTATTGGCGCATAGTCCAAAGTTTTGAACGATACATATCTTCCTGCACGCCTCTGGTAAATGGAAATTTGCCTGGCTGCTCGTCATCTACATCAATTTTGTGATAACAAGTTTTTATCTCAATATCACTATCCGTAGTGAATTTTTCTTTCCTTTGTTGATAGGTTTTATTACTCACAAAAATAAATTTTAAAATGTTTGTTTGGCCTCTAATTTCAATTGTTCTAATGCAATGTCTGTAGGCAATTTTTCAACTTTGGTTACCAATTCAAAAATTACATTTATTAAATCTAAACCAGCTGCATCATCAGGTACTTTAGTTGAAGCAATATTGATAGCTCTTATAGTTTCTTCTTTGGCTGTTTTTATTGAGTTCCAACATTGCTGTGTGACGTATATTTGTTGTGATAAATTGTGTTCATATTCGGCTCGTATAGTTTTTACCATTTCGTTTTGAAGTAATCGCGCACTCATGCCACTTTTATGCACCCTGGTAATTAGTTGTGTTAAAGCAATTCGTTCTAAAAACAAGGTCATACGCTCATAGGCTTGCAAACGAATGGGTGTGATTGTGCTGTGATTTTGCATTCTTAGATCCATCAATTTGTTTTTATATTCTCTGTCCAAAAAAGCTTTAATAATAAAATATGCTGCCAAAAATGTGACAACTGAGGGTAAAATGTACTTAAAAATATCTAAAATATCTTCCATAAGTTATAGTATTATTTATGCAAATATCTATAAAATATTGTATTTTTATACCTGTTTGTTGCATCTTAAGCTTTAATTTAAATTATTTTGGCTTTAAAAAGAATGTTTTTACTGATCGTCTTCAAGGGCTTATATGTTTGATAATATTGAATGTTTGAGCTTATTTTGATCTTATTTAGGATTTAAAAAATGTCTATTTTTACATTTTAAAACAAACCAAAAATTATGATTCCTGTCCACATTCTTCCAAAAGAAGAAATTAAGGAAATTAAAATTGTTGAGCTACCTGAACTCACCAAATTGCCAGTATCTGAGGCGCATCGCCATGATTTTTATGAGTGTTTTTTGTTTTTGAGAGGCGGTGGAATTCATACCATTGATTTCATAGAATTTCCCATAAAAGATAATTCAGTGCATATCATCACGCCCGGGCAGGTACATCAAATTAAACGTGATAAAAACTCTTATGGATTTGTTTATATGTTTGATTTATTGCATTTCAATCAATTTAAAAGTATTGAAGACTTTTTGTTTGATCATGCTTGTTTTGATGTTAAAGAGTTTTCTCCAATTTATCATTTTGAAGAATCTTTTGCAGAGGTTTTACATCATCTTGCCAAGCAAATTTTCAATGATTTTCATATGAAAGGAGCATTAAAAAATCAAATTATAATCAACCAATTATCTCAGTTGATACTTTATTGCATGCAGCAAAATATCGAGTTGCATGCAAATTTAGACCACCGAAATAATAACGTTTACACTGCTTTTAGACGTTTGCTTAGTGCTAATTTTAAAACAAACAAAAAAGTAAAGGAATATGCCTTACAACTCAATATTTCGGAAAAATTATTGAATGAAATTATTTTACAACGTACTGGCGACAATGTAAGTAATCTAATTTTTAAACAAATCCTATTGGAAGCCAAAAGGTTACTAAAATCAGGAGTTTCAGCTAAAGAAGTGGCCTATGATTTGAATTTTTCTGACCCTGCCCATTTCAGTAAATTCTTTAAAGCTCAAACAGGTATTTCTCCTTCAGAATTTAATACATACAAGTAATTGTCGCAATTGTACAAGTTGATTTATTATTTCTTAAATTACCTTTGTGACGTACAAAAAACAAAAACTATGAAAACAAATTTAATTAAAACAGCAACTTTTTATTCAGTAATGCATTTACTGATTTTATTTGTAGCAGCAAATAATGTTCAAGCGCAAAATTGGACACAAATACAAAGTGGTACCTTAAAAAAAATAAATACCATTTGTTTTAGTTCGGCCACTATTGGTTATTTAGGAGGTAATGACAGCTTATTCATGAAAACTACCAATGGTGGTTTAACTTGGAGTCAAATTAATTTTACTGGGGTGAATTTTTTTCCCAGCGGAGCCCATATTTTAAATTTACAATTCCTGAATGATAATGTTGGATTTATGACAGTAGGTCCATACAGCGGTAGTTATGGAACAACCGATGGTGGATTAACCTGGAATCCAATTTCTTTGCCTGGGAATTTATGCAATAACCAAGGAATGTATTTTTTTGATGAGAATAATGGCTTTATTGCTGGCTCTGGTTGTTTTCAAGGCGAACTTATAAGCAACGTAACGGGTGCTAATTGGCAAACTGGGACATGGAATTTATCAAACTTAAATGCGCCTACCCTCTTACCTGATAACATAATTACTGATATTGATTTTTATGACAATAGCTATGGTTTAGCAGTAAGTAAAAGTGGATATGTTTTCAGAACTACAAATGGCGGTGCAAATTGGGATTCGATAAGCACGCCTGCTCCTTTAAATGCTTTAACTTCAGTACTTATCGTAAATGATACACTTGCTTATGCTGGTTATGAAACCCAAAATACAGGATTCGGTTTATATGTAACAACTGATGCTGGTTTAACATGGAATTTTGACATGAATTCAGCTACATTCTTTTATCCTAATTTTTACACCTTACATCAATCAAATGATGGTACCGTTTATACAGGTGGTGCAGCACCCTTTCAACAAGTGGGGTTGATATTTAAGAATCCAGGTCAATTTATGATATGGGACTATGATCAAGTTGACCAAGAAATTTTTGATATTGCATCTCACAGCGATAGCATTGTATTTGCAGTGGGGGATAGCGGATATATTGTAGTGAATCATCCTAATTTATTAACCAATTCAACATCCAAACAAAAAATTGATAACAATATTCAAATATACCCTAATCCTACAAAAAATATTTTATTTTTAAAACGAAATTATAACGATGCAATGCCATTGAACTACTTAATTTTCAATAACCTTGGCGCGCTTGTTAAAAATGGTACAACACAATTTGATGTTGATGTACAAGATTTAAATTCGGGCTTTTATTTTATCGAAATACAATCATCAAACAAAATTTTCAAACATAAATTTATAATCGAATAATTAACTCAATAACCTTTTTATTATCCTCGTTACCTAATACCATATGCATTTATTTTCAGTTTGACTAAAAAAATATGCCATGGTTAATACCGATACTACTTGAAATTATACCAATGTGATTTATAAATTATGACTATAATTTACAAATCATACATCTGTATTAGTACAATTAAGACTATACCACATTTTGACTAAATTTAAAGAGAAAACGGTATGATAAGTAACGAGGATTTTATTTACCCTAGGTTTTATTAAATGTGCATTAATATAATCAGAACGAAATACCTAAGTGCTGAACTCCTGATTTTATAAGGGTAATTCCGCTTAACATATATTATCACGCCATGATTCATGAATTGATTTACAATTGTTTTAGCGGTACTCCATAATCTTATGCTGAATTTAGATTAAAAATTGTTTTATTTGTTTGAAGCTTAGATTTACAAACATAATTTTTATTTAAAATGTCAAATCCAATCATGATTAAAACTGAAATCGATGAACTCGATTTTTATTTTATACATAGATTTATAACCAAAACACATTGGGCTATGGGTAGAACTGAAGCAGAAATGCTTTTGTGTATGAAAAATTCGTTTAATTATGGTATTTTTATTCGTGATGAACAAATTGGGTATGCCCGTGTGGTTAGCGATTTAGTGCAATTTGCCTATCTCATGGATGTTTTTATTGATGAAAAATTCAGAGGCAAAGGTTACTCAAAAATTTTATTGGAATTTATTTTTAATGATAAAAAGCTTTCAGGTGTAAAAACTTGGCGATTGGCCACTAACGATGCGCATGGCCTATACACTCAATTTGGCTTTAAATCACTTGCTCATCCCGAAAAAATGATGGAGCTACTGAGGTGATTATTCTAAGTGAAAAGTTTGTGAAGTAATACGAAAGGGAAATGGTCTTTAGACCATTTCAAACCGAGGTATATGCCGATGATCATTTGCTAGACCAAATTTATTTGGTCTATTACAAATATCATATCGGCATAAGTTTAAAGTCTCAACTCACATCCTTACTATCTTGCCATCCTCCATTTCAATAATTCTATTTGTACGTGCTGCAAACTCATTATCATGCGTAACAATCAATAGGGTTTGATGATAAACATCAGCCAATTCTTTAAAAATATCAAATACAATTTCACTGTTTTTTTTATCCAAATTTCCAGTTGGCTCATCTCCCATAATAATTAAAGGATCATTAATTAATGCACGGGCTATGGCTACCCTTTGTTTTTGACCACCTGATAATCGATTGGGAGGTTTTAGCGCTTCATTTTCAATCCCAAGTATTTTTAATTTTTCGTATGCTTTATGCTCTATTTCTTGCATACTGCATTTTGCTAATTTTAAACCGGGCAGCATCACATTCCTTAACACTGAAAACTCATTCAGCAAATAGTGAAACTGAAATACAAATCCTATTTTTTCATTTCTTACAACAGCTAATTCAGCCTCTTTTTTATTACGCATCAATACACCATCAATATACAATTCTCCTTCGTAATCGGTATCCATGGTTGATAAAATATACAATAGTGTTGACTTACCACAGCCCGATTTCCCAATTACTGAAACAAATTCTCCTCTATCAATAGAAAATGTTACATCCTTTAATATCTGTATAGTAACAGGGTCATGAAAAAACTTGGAAATATTTTTTGATGATATTATTGTTTGTCCCATTATTATTTTCCTCTAATAATTATAACTGGGTCAATATTGCTTGCTTTACGCGATGGAAAATAACCCGCAAAATAGGTAGTAACTAATGAAAATAGGGCGCCAATAATGTAAAAATTCGGATTATAATTAATTGGAAAGGTTTTAATTGTTGGTAAGGCTGGCGTATTAAATGGAATTTGATCAATCACTGCCGAGAGACCAAATCCAAAAATTAATCCTATTATTCCTCCGAAAAGACCAATAGCAATGGCAATACCAATAAATATTTTTTGAACATCGTTTCCCGAAAATCCTGTAGCTTTGAGAATAGCTATTGAATCCATTTTTTCATAAATCATCATATTCAAAATATTATATATCCCAAAACCAGCTACCACCAATAAGGTAATACCTACAGCATAAGAAATAATAGTTCTAATGTTGCTACCTGTTTCAAATTGTGAGTTGGCAGTTTGTATATCTATAGCCTCTAAATCATATAACAGAGCATATTCTTTTGCCACAGAAGGAGCTTGTAGTATATCCTTCAATTTTACTTGAATATCCGTCACATATGCATTGGATTCACCAAGTAATTTTTGAGCAGTAGCTATACTGGCATAACTTTGGACCTTATCAATATCTTGTATGCCCGACTGAAAATAACCCACCACTTTTAACTGCATACGCTCACCTTTGGTAGTGGTTACCTGAATAACATCGCCAATATTGGCTAACATTTTTTCAGCTGCACCCTTTCCTAAAATAATGCTGTTTGGGGTATTTTTCAAATCAATGTATTTTCCGGAAGTTACGTAATCTTTAAACATAAATAATCTGTTTTCCTCCTCCACATCAACACCATTAATCACGCCTGTAAGGTCAATTGTACCAACATTGTAAAATACTTGTGCTGTTATTTTTGGTGCAACACCTAAAACCCTTTTATCATTTTTAAGGGTATGCATAATTGTACCACTATTTTGTATTTTTTGAAGTTCATTTTTGGGTTTGACTGAACTTACAAAATGGTAATGATTTTGATACTTTGAACTTAAATTTAAAGGTTGCTTGATGGAAGGTTGAATCTCGTTGTAAAGCCTTATATGCGGTGTTCGATTTATGATAAGACCATCTAGCAAATCATTTAATCCCGACATAAAACTTAGTAAAGTAATAAACATGGTAATACTAAAGGTTACACCAATAGCAGCTACTAATGTTTGTTTCCATCGCGCTAATAGCAGCGATTGCGAAATACTAACCAACAATTTTAATTTCATTGCTTAGGAATAATTATCTCATCACCCACTTTCAATCCATCAATAATTTCAATTTTCTGATAATCCTTTAGGCCTGTTTTAACTTTAATGCTATCCCCATTTCTCATAATTACTATTGAATCATTTATCAAACAATTTCTTGGAATTAATAAGGCTTTATTTTTGGCTCGAAGTAAAATGTTCGCTTCAAACGAAGTATTTGGATACAATAGCTCGGGTGGATTTACAAACTCAGCCTCTATCATAAAGGTCTTATTACGCTCATTCATCAATGGATTTATTTTAGTTACAACAGCATCAAAAGATTTTCCTTTGTAACTATCCAACGTTACTATTACTGGTAATCCTTTTTTTATTTTTAAAATATCATATTCATCTACCTGCATTTCTAAAATAAATTGCTTTGCATCTCCTATAACGGCTATTGGAGCTTGTGATGAAACTATCTCACCTTTGTTCTTATTAATGCTATATACAATGCCATCTATTTCACTTTTAATTGAAAAGTCGCTCTGCATTTTACTTGAAATAGCCAAATTCTTTTGTGATATTGTTGCGTTTAATTCAAGCTGACGCAGTAATTCATCGTATTTTACTTTGGCAGAATAATAATTTGTTTTAGCATTCATATAATTCAATTCCTTTTGCTCAAGGTCTACTTTAGTGCCTACTTGCTGTTGCCACAAATTTTTCTGTCGAAAGTACAGCAAAGAATCATTTTTCATTTTGTTGGATGAAAGCTCTAGGAATAATTTAGCTTCATTTAATTTACCACTATTTGCTTTTAATTCAGCAAACTGAGCATTAAGTGCTGCATTTTCTTTTGATAACATGGCTGCATCATCTACCAAACGAAATAACAAATCTCCCATTTTAACAGTATCACCTTCAGCAACCAATACTTCATTTAAAATCCCATTGACACCTGCAAAAACCTGATATTGGTTTTTGCTCTTTAACATCCCAGAAGCATAAACAGATTCCGTGATGGATGACTCAAGAACTTTAGTTTTTTCCACCTTTGATTGACATCCAAATGTTAGTGCAATGATGCAAAAGTATATGAAATTTTTCATGACAATACAAAGGTAAGCAATACTATTTATATCCTTTTAAAATATAAACAAACATGATAAAAATCATGTAATTAATATCAATTGCATTTATTTAATAATACAACTAATACCTTTACTCATTTCACACAGATATTAGTACAATCAGGCTTCTTTTATTAGTACAATCAGGCTTCTTTTTGACCAAATAATTCTTTACTGCAACTCTATCAGCGCTTTTTTACAATGATTATCAATCAACAAATCAATTTTGTTTTTAGACGAAATTGCAAGTGCTTTTTTAAACCAAAATAAGGCCTCTATTGGCTTTCCCATTTCAAAAAAAGTTTGTGCCAATTCGTATTGATGCAATTTGTAAAATGGTTCAAAGGCTATAGCTTTTCTAAAAGCTTTAACGGAAGCGTCATAGCTATAACCCTTTGGAACACCGCCATAAAAGCTTGAAATCAACAATTTATCTAAGGTGTTAAAACCTGCCATAGTTCTATGCCAACGCCCAAGTAAATGGTAGGCTCCAGCATGCATTGGATTTAGTTTTAATGTTTCATCAATGTGTAATTTAATTTCTTTAGCATTTGAAATCTTAGTTTTCGTGCTAGCAAATTCATTCATTCTTCCCATTGCTAATGCCATGCAATAATGACTTTCAGGGAAATTTGAACTAATAACTAATGACTTTCTTGCTAAATAATATGCCTTATTAAAATAATTCAACCGAGTTTGTTTGTCAGCAAATTCATTGCCCTTTTTACTGTAAAAAATACTTGCATTGCACAAATACTGAATATTACTCGAATCGCTTTTTAACAGCATTTCAAAACACGAAAGTGCTTTATCTACCTGATTAACCTTTTTGTAAAGCAAAGCTTGCTCAAATAAAATATTTCTATTTTGAGCACACAAAAATTGAATGCTTGCAACCTGTATTATAATGAATATAATTTTTGGTTGCATGGCAAAATAATTAAAATGCCTTGTTAATACCTATTACCCATCTAAATTGCACAAATTCAGGCGCAGCATTTGGTGTAGCACTTAAAAATAACGGAACATCAAAACGTACTGTTAATGGTTGTATAGTTTGCATTGGGCCAAACTTTTTAATACTTAAAGCAGTGCCAATTCCAGCATCTGATTTAATCAAATTAATAATATCATACGATTTTAAATTATCTATTTGCACTACACCTGCATCTGCAAATAAATACAAATCATAATCAACTACATTTCTTACTTTACTAGCTCGCTTTTTCCAAAGTCTGTCAAAGCCTAATTCTAGGTTTACTGAAGCTCCTGAATTAGTTTTATATCCTAATTGTTGATTTCCCAATTTATCGTCTAAAGGCATTAAATAACCAGCATATCCTCTTAAATTTAATCCTCCACCTTGTTGAAAATGATTGGTGGTAATATCATATTTGCTCCAATCACTTGGCACAAAAGCATCAGCTCGGGTATATTTATTATCCATCAATTGCTCTGGGTTAGCACCAGCTGTATATAGTTGAGATTCTAAAGGTACATTTGTGCCAGTGCCATACTGTACAAAAGTTCTAGTGTTAAAATCAAATGCCCCTATTCGTGTTTTATTAACCACTGTCAAACTCAATTGGGTGTAGTCGTAATCACTGCCTAATGAGGAAGTTTTTAAATTCATATTGATAACTCCAACTCCTTTTTTATATTCATAAATATGGTCAAAACCAACATTGGCGGTATTGTTCCATTTATCAGTTAACCATAAATCCTTATATATTAAATAAATTAAATCAGTTGTATCCTTTCTGTACATGCTTTTTATATTGGCGTAAAATCTTGTATTTAAATCTTTTGATTTTTGTTCCACACCTACCAAATTATATACTAAACCATCAAGCCAACGGCTATTAAAATGCCACGAAAAGTTCTTTGAAATTTCATCTAAGGGGTTTTTGTAATTTAATGCATATGATAATTTTTGTAATTCAAAATTTTGGTTTTTATCCGCTATGTTTTGTCCAATCATAGAACTAAACCAAATGGTAGCATCAAAAATATGTTTGTATTTCATGTAATTTCCATTCATATGAATCCCTATTTTTGCACCATCAAATCTATTGTACCAAACATCTGGTCTTAAAAAAAGCTCATAATGTTGTCTATCCGAAGCATTTGCTAAATGATGGTCAAAATCTAAGGTTACTTTATCCGAAGTTTTATTGTTAAGCATATTCACATCGGCTAATCTACCACTTGGATCTATAATAACATCCTTAATTCCACCTGGAATTTGAACTGTAGCAGTGTATTCGGGTGATAATTTACCCCAACCAATCCACCTCGGTAAAATGGTGGCGTCAGTTGCTTTAACAAACCAAGTGTTGGGAATATGAAAATGATACACCGAATCATTATTTGAAATCACATCAAAGTCAATAGGCATTTGCATTTCTCCCTCTCTTTCAAAGGTAATATTGTAAAAATCTGTTCCTGCTTTTTTGTTGGATTTAACACATTCAATAGCATAATCAATGGTTTTATTGGTTTCAATCCATTGATCAAAAAACCAATTTAAATCTACTTTTGTATATTGAATAATACTGTTTCTAAAGTCTTCAACATATGGATGGCACATTTTCCATTGATTAAAATAATGTTTAAGGGACATTAAAAACAAACTATCACCAAGTACATATTGTAAATTATAAAGCATGCTCGCAGTTTTATAATATACGTTTCTGTAGCCTCCGCCATGTCCTAATGCACCATTAAAATCATCACTATGTACGTTGAGTGGGGTAGAAGTGCCTCTCAATGCATCATTCAAATAGGGATTCAAAACCCTTTGGTCAAGAACAAGTTCATCACGCATAAATTTATCTACATATTTCGATTTTGGGTCAGCATTAATTGTGGTATCACCATCAATATTGATAACAGCCCATGCAGTTAAAAACTGAGTAAAACCCTCATCAAGCATTGCTCTATAGGTTTCATTATTGCCAACCATCCCAAAAAACCAATTATGTCCAACTTCATGTGCAAATAAACTTCTGTAACCAGGGTCTTCTCCACCATCAAGTGTAAGCATCGGGTATTCCATTCCATCACGTGCATCGGCCACAACCATTTTGGGGTAGGCATACATGCCAAAATCGCGTGAAAATGTTTTTATTACTTTGCCCGTATATTGGGCGGCATTTAACCAACGCGAAGCATGCGGTTCTTGAACTAAAGCCACCACTTTTATTTTGCCCCAAACATATTCATCAATTCTATAGGTGGGGTCTGCAGTAAATGCAAAGTCATGCACATTTTCGGCATGGAATTTCCATGTTTTTCTTTTTGCCTTATCATAAGGTGTTACAACCGATGGAGCTGAATTCCAAGGCTTTGTTTTAAAATTAGCAATGTCAAGTTTGTCTTTTAATGCTTGTGGCAAAACTTCATCCTCATTCGTTAAATTACCTGTGGCTTCAACCACAAAATTATCTGCAAAACTCAACTCCACATCATAAGCCCCAAAATCTCCATAAAATTCCTTTCCTAAATGCTGTTGCGTATCCCAGCCAAACTTGGCATCATATACTGAAATTCGAGGATACCAATGCACACCATCATAATGCTTAAAACCCCAACTATTAAAGGCTTTCATTCTTCTGCGTGTACTTCCATAATCATAATAGGTTTTAAAATCAATATCAAAACTTACCGATTCACCTGATTTTAGTGGCTTTGCCAAAAAAACTTTTACTATTGTATTGTCATATTCGGTTTTTAAACTTACACCTTGGCTACTTATTTTAATTATTTCAGTGCCTTTTTTTTCTGCTTCATACTTACCGTAGCGAGGCTTTACACCATTTTCACTTTGCAGCTTATCAAGGTACGAATCTGGTTGAAAAGCATTTTGATACAAATGAAAATATACAAATGATAATTCATCTGGACTATTATTCCAATAGGTTAAATTCTCCTGTCCTTCAATAATATCAGTGCTTTCATCAATATTTGCTTTTATCTGATAATAAACATCCTGTTGCCAATAGCTAGGGTAAGGGGGACGATTTTTCCAATAATATGGATTGTCGGAATTGCGGTAGGTGTTTGGTTTCTGTAAAGGATCATAAGCCTGCCCATAACTCAAATTAAAAAAGGCAAATGCACAAAAAAAAGTAAATGTATAACGCACGTCAAAAACAATTTAAAATTAATGTGCTAAAAGTAATTAAAGTAATGAATAATTGAGGCTGCTGTTAAAAAGTTATTGTTGTAAACCATAAAAATATTTTGGGCGGCTTCTACCATTCAGAACTTTCTGAATGGTAGAACCGGGCCATTTGCTATATCTTTTTTTATGGCTCAACTAAAGCAACCTAAAAAAAGGATGCCGCTGCTGTCCCTGCCACAAGCTTACTTGTCAAATAAACCTGACGAGTTTTCTTAGGCACTTTAAAATTTCGTTACCAATTTCAAATTCACTTGCCTATTAGTGAGGTAGTTAGGAATGGCATATTGCCTATCAGTAATATCCTTTATCCATAAATATGAAATGGTATTGTTGATGGCCAATAAATTAAACACTTCAATACTTACCCACATCGATTTTAAATAATGCAATGGATTCTTTTGTTTCAATTTTTGATCTTCTGAAATTAATTGCCACGAAAAACCAATATCAACCCTACGATAGGGTGGCATCTTTAAAGTGTCTTTGTAGCGCTCATAGCTTGGAGGTCCAAATGGAAAACCTGTGCCATACAACAAATTCAAATGCATTTTTAATTTTGGTATTTTAGGCACATAATCCTGAAAATACATACCCACATTTACGCGTTGATCTGCCGGCCTTCTAATATACCCTGGTTGGTACAAAATACTGTCTTTTACAATCGTATTGGTGGTGTAACCGGGACGTATTCTTTCATTATCAGTATTATAATAAATATAATAATAATCATTTTTAATGTCTTCAGCTGTTTTCATTACCGACAGCGAAAACCATGATTCCACACCATTGATAAACTCTCCATTTAGTTTCATATCAACACCTGTGGCATATCCTTTGGCCAAATTTTCGGCATAGTAACGTATTCTTACATTATCTATTTCGTATGGTACTAAGTTATTTAAATGCTTGTAATAAACTTCTGTAATAAGCTTAAATGGCCTACTCCACATCTTAAAATTATAATCACTACCCAACACAAAATGAATAGATTGTTGTGCCCTTAAATCACGGTTTATTTCACCTTTAAAATTCCTCAACTCTCTGTAAAATGCAGGTTGCGAATATATTCCTGAAGAAAACCTAAACAAAAAATCTCTTTTCCAATAAGGTTTTATCGAAAATGTTCCTCGTGGGCTAACTAAAATTTGCTGATTTAAAGTCCAATAATTTGCCCTTGCACCAAAAGTCAGTCTATAATCGCTGCTGTCTTTTCCAGTCCAACTGTAATGGTTTTGATAGTATCCCATCAAACGATCGCTTTGCAAATTAATTTTCTGTTTTATTACCTCTTTTAACTCAAGCAACCCTGCATTTGTTTGTGGTATTGAATAGCCTGCGCTATCAATATTTTGCCATTCGCTCAATTGGTCAGTGATTATTTCATGTTGAAATTTTAAACCCCAAGTAGAGTTCTTATAAAAACCTTTATGTTCAGCATTGATTACAGTTGAGGTTAAATAATTTCTTGCATGATTTAAAAAGGTACCAACACCACGATTAAATTTTACATCTCCAAAGCTAGGCTTACTTAAATCTGTTTCTAACTGGTCAATATAATATTGCCCCTGTATGTCGTAGGTTTCAAATTCATAACTTCTAAAGGCAGAAGAAATAAACTTTAATTTTAAATCTTTTGTTGGTTTGAAAATACCAGTTAAGGCGCCTAAATAGGTTTCAAAATCATTTATTTCCTGACCATCAAAATAAACATTCAACTGCAAAGCATCATTCACTGTTCCAAACTTGGTTTGACGATTTTCGGGAATCATATTATACCTGTTTCTACTGTAATTCCCAAGTGCTTGTAAAGAAAATTCTGGTGTAAAATCATAATTCAATAATAATTGTCCATCAGCAAAAAATGGTTTATAATCACCTTTTGTATCTAATGTTTTTAATATGTATTGATTGCTTCTCGTTCTAACCCCCCCAATGGCACTAAATCTTGCGTCTTTACTTATTCCTTCTAAATGTACACTTCCACCTAACAAACTTCCTTGCACTGTACCACCAAATTGCCTCGGATTTCGGTATTGAACATCTAACACACTCGATAATTTATCACCATATTTTGCATCAAAACCTCCTGCCGAAAACAAAATGGAGGATACCATATCAGAGTTAATGAAACTCAAACCTTCTTGTTGACCACTGCGCACTAAAAATGGGCGATAAATCTCAATGTCATTCACATATATTAAATTTTCATCGTAGTTTCCACCACGCACATTATATTGTGAGCTTAATTCATTGTTTGAACTTACCCCAGGCAAAGTCTTTATAATTGCTTCAAAACCTCCAGTGGTAGGTAAAGCGTATAGCAATTTTGGATCAATACGTGTAAGGGTAGAGGAACGAGCTTGTTTATCTTCAATTTGTACTGTATTTAAATTATTGATATTGCTTTCTAATTCAAAATTCAACACATTCATGCTTCCGCCTTCAAACCTTTTTTTGAGATTGATATCTTTGTATCCAATGTTTTTAATAACTATGGTAATTTCCTTATCGGCAGGCACACTTAATTCATAATGGCCTAGGGAGTCCGAATTGGTATAACCTGGAACTCCCTTTATAGCTATCGTTATTTCCGAAATTGCTTTGTTATTTTCTTTATTGATTACCTGCCCTTTAATAATGGCAGTTTGCGCCATCAACCCGACATTTACCAGAGTAAAAATCAAAAAAATAAAAGTAAAATAAATCGGCTTGTGAATCATATATAACAATTGCAAATAACGCAAATTTGTTCGATTTATTATAATAAAAAAGCCATTGGAATACCAATGGCTTTCTCAAACTTTAAATGTTTTTTTTATTCAATAATTACTAACTGTTGCCCCCATTGTTTTGCCCCTTTTTTATACATATTTATCATATAAGTTCCTTTCGCTAAATCATCAGCCAGCTTAATACTGCCTTGATTTGAGGTAATATCAAATTGCTCAATGATTCTTCCTGTAATATCAGTCAAACTAATTAAATCAAAGCTTGCTTCTGACTTATTAAAAAACAAGGTTCTTGTGTTGATCAATGGATTTGGGTAAATGCCTAATATCTTGTTAAAATTTGATTTGGCAACCGTATTGATAGTGTCAGGTTCAACCCTAAAATGGTCAAAACCAGCTTCCACTAAATGCCCAGGTGCGGCATCAACTGCGTACACTATGACCTGCATGCTGTTTGTTAATGGAATGATATTATTGGTCAATAAAATATCTTTTTCAACCCATGCGCTCATACTGCCTAATCCAGCGGTTACTACTTCTAAAATTGCTGTTTGTGTTCCATTGCTTATTTTAATAATTAAACTATCGTTTACAGAGCCAGCGCCACCACCATTATAAAACCACCTAGCATATTTAATATGTGGATTGGTAACATTAGTTAAATCAAATACTGGAGAAGTTAAAATGGAGTAACCATCATCTAAATCATCTGCGCCAACAGCAGCATTATTATTTCCGGTTACAAAGGCCATACCTCCGCAATCACTACTTGCATCGGTCCCTGGATTTGAAATAAAAGAACCTTGCATTGTAATGGCAGGAATAGCTCTTGTCCAAACTCCTACGCTTGCTGTACCACTTACATTCCAATTGTAATTTAAGGCAAAATCGTCATAAATTCCATTTTGCAAAGAAATATTGAGGTTGCCATTGCTCAAATTGGCATTGTTACAATAAGTTACATAACCCCAAGCACCAGCATAAATGTCGTAATTGCCGCCAATAAGTCCACATTGAAAAAAATTACCATTCGGATCACTGGTGTAAGAATAAGCAAAATTAGAGTTGCTTATACTAACGGGTATGTTGGCAATGGGGTTTCCTGTGTTTGAACTAACATTTCCATTTAAACTTACCGATTGGGTACTTATCATTTGTACATTTAAACTAGTAATTACCGTATGGTCAAGTACCACATTATTAATAGTTACAGTATTATAACCTGCTTTTTGAAATGTAACGGTATATGTTCCTGCATCTGGAGTCCCAGTTTTGTATTCACCTAAAGCATTGGTGCTGTCTAATGCGCCACCGCCAACTATAGTAACTTTAACTCCTGCAATTGGTGCCCCGCAAATACTATCTACAATATTACCTTCTAAATAACAAGCTCTTATGTAATCTGGAGTTAATACATATAATCCTTCTTGCATATCTGAGGCAACTATGGTTCCTGAAGGTAAAAATGGGTAAACACCCCAGCAACCCTCATATCCTCCACCTGATAATGGACTGGTGTCAAACCAACCCACATTTACTAAATTTTGTGGACGATGTGCATCAGTAATTACAACACCATCTTTATACCAAGATGTTACTGCATAATCATTTAAAATATGGGTGTTGTGAACTACGCTATTGGAGCCTCCATTTTGGGATTGAACTTTATCAACAAAAGTTATATTGCTCACATCCGATACATCATAGGCAGCCAAATAACTGTTATCAACTTCATCAGTGGTATATAAATATTGACTGTTATCACTTAACCAACTGTTGTGCGAGAAATTATTGGGTGTATTTTGTTGTACCAATTGAACTGGATTAGTCTTATCAGTTACATCTATGGCGCTAAAAAAACCATCATAAATGTGACAAGCCCAAACAGTATCATTTCTTACATAGCCGTCATGAACATAATAACCATTATAAAGACCAGCAACAGTTGGATTCCAAGGGTCAGTTAAATCAGCTATCACTATACCATCAATACCACTTCCATTGTTAGCTCCATATAAATAAACATAGCCATTGTCAATATGCAGAGCATGTATAGTACTTAAGGTATAGGTTCCTACACCTGTAGTAATTACAGGTGCCCAATTTTGATATGGTATATTTGTTCCTGGTAAATTACTTAAATCCACCACCGTAAGCCCTTGAGAGCCTCCCTCAGTGGTCACATAAGCATATTTTTGCCATACTTTTACCTCACGCCAAATTGAATTAGGGCCTGGTATTTCTTGCACTATAAAAGGATTATCAGGATCTTGCACGTTTACTATCGACATGCCTTCTGAATGTCCTACTAAGGCATATTCATTGCCCAAGGAGTCAACATAGCCGCCAATATTAGAAAGTTGTTTTCCTGGAAATGTCATATGACTTCTTAGGGTGATGTTTTTTTGAGCTGAGGCTTGGTTCATTCCGAACAAAGCAAACACTACAATTGTGGTGATAATTTTTACTATTTTCATATTATTTGATTACTATGCAAATGTATGATTTTATAGGTAAGTTCAACAAGTTTGTGCTCAATTACCACATTAATCTTATAAATTTAATTACTCAATCGCTTAATACCTGCTTTGGCCTTTTGGTCAATACTTCTTTGGTACTCATGGTCTTTCATTTTTAAGCAGGTTTCGAAATAATATTTTGCCTTTTCTTTATTCTCTAATGCCTCGTAAACCAAACCTAAATTAAGTGCTGAATTGGCTGCAAAATAGTATGAATATGAATCCCCATTTTTTAATGCCATTTGGTAATAGTATATGGCTTTATTGTAATTTTCCTTTTTATGCTGTATTCTCCCCAATCGGTAAATAAATTCAAGTTGTTCTTTGGTAGTTTTAAAATCTTCTTTATTAGCACGTATGAGGTTGGTATATGATTCACTATAATAACCACCATCAAAAAGTAACCTACTTTTTAGCAAAAATAAATTTGGTAGAGTAATATTCTTCGATTCCTTTTCAGCTGACTTATCTTCATCTGTAATTTCATTCCCGTACTTAGGTATGAGACTTAAATAGAAATAATATTTCTCAGTGTTTTGATGCAATAAATAATGGTATGCTAATTTTAAATAAGCAGATTTCACAAAAGTAGCGCCCTTAAATTCAGTAACATATTTTTCTAAATATACCCCTGCATCTTCATCTAAATGATAAAGTTTGTTGATGCCCAATAAGTAATTTAAATAATGAAATTTATAAAAAGTTGGTTCCGCGTATTTATATTTCATGAGATGATTTGCTGCCTCTGCACTATTCCCATGATGCATACATATATCAGCATAAATAAAACTCAATATAGGGTTCATTTGTTTTTGCTCTTTAATTTGAACTAAAATTTTAGTTAATACTTTTTCATCAGGTATAAAGTTGAGTTGTATTATACCAAGCATCAGGGTAGCTTCTGTTTGATAACAATAGTGTAAACTATCACTCAATGATGTTTGATAAAACAATTGTAATTCTTTATTGCCTTGATTTAAGGAACCCGAAAAACCAAGTAAACTAACAGCCCATTTATATTCATCGGGAACAACACCAATTAAAGCATGAAGCAAACCTATTGATTTATAATGAGGAATAAATTGAGGAAACTTTTTTACATTTTTGGTCAGCAATTTATAGGCACGGTTTATTTCTAAAACACCACTCATATATTCCCCATTTTTAATATGTGCAAAAGCCCATTGCATGTTAACTTCGGCTTGAGCATATAAATAATAGGGCGATTGTTCGCTTTCCTTTTCTAAAACTGTTAATCGAATTTCTTTTAATGAACTCAACTTTTTCAGTTGATTTTTATTTTCATCTAAAATCAAGCCCATGCAATCACGATAGTTTTCAATCAGCAAAACCAATTTGTTGCCGGGGTTACTTTTCTTTTCTAACTCAACATATTGATTTGCCAAGTTAAATTTTAATGCAGTAACATTTTCATAAGCTTTACGACAATGGTAATTGAAATCAAGCGATGCTTGCGCTAATTTATTTATTAGCAATAATAGGAGAAAACAAGCAACTTTATTAAAATTCATCATAAAAAAATAAGGGATTTCAAAGTAAATTGAAATCCCTTAAAAATTAATTTTTGTTTTAATTATTGACTTAAAATTTCGGCATCAACTAAAATTCTACCACAATGCTCGCAAACTATTATTTTTTTGTGTGTGCGAATATCCATTTGCGTTTGAGGTGGAATCTTATTGAAGCAACCCCCACAAGCATCACGTTCAACAGTAACTACACCTAAACCGTTACGAGAGTTAGCTCTGATTCTTTGATATGCATTCAACAAGCGAGCTTCAATTAAAACTTCCGCATCTTTAGATTTTTTCAATAAGCCTTTTTCTTCTTTCTCGGTTTCGGCTACAATATCCTTTAGCTCATTTTTTTTATGATCTAAATCGTTTTTTCTTTCATTATAGGTGGCCTTTGCTGCCTCTAAAACTTCGTTTTTAGAGGCAATAGCAATTTTATATTCTTTAATTCTTTTTTCACTCAATTGAATATCTAAATTTTGGTATTCAATTTCTTTAGTGATAGAGTCGTATTCTCGGTTATTTCTCACCTTGCCTTGTTGACTCTCATATTTTTTTATTAACTCAGTGGCATCTTTCATGGCAATTTTACGCTGAGTAATCAAATCTTCCAAAGCGTTAACTTCATCAGTAAAATTTTTGATGCGGGTTTCTAAACCAGCAACTTCATCTTCTAAATCACTAACTTCTAAGGGTAATTCACCTTGAACAATTCTAATTCTGTCAATAGCAGAATCAATTTGTTGTAAACTGTAAAGTGCTTTTAACTTTTCTTCAACACTTATTTCTTTTTCAATAACTGCTCCTTTGGTTTTCGACATTTTTATTTAATAATAATGAATAGGATTGGTATTATTTTTTGATAAACAGAGCGCGAAAGTACTAAATTTTTTCTGAATTTCATTAAAAATCAATTCTTTAGTATATTGTTCACTCTCATAATGGCCTATATCGGCTATAACAATTTGATTATCAGCATCAAAAAATTGATGATATTTAAAATCTGCAGTCACAAAAATATCCGCATGGTTATTTATCGCATCTTTTAACAAAAAGCTTCCAGAACCTCCGCATAAAGCAACTTTTTTTATTTTTTCGCCTTTAAGAGCCGTGTGCCTTATTATACCACAATTAAATACTTTTTTTATATGGGCTAAAAAATCTTGTTCATGCATAGCCTCAGGTAAATTACCAATGTAACCCGACCCAACTTTAGCCCAATAGTTGTGCAAAGGAATAATATCATAGGCTACTTCCTCATAAGGGTGAGCCATCATTAAAGAAGTTAAAACCTGAGCTTCTAAATAGGCTGGAAAAATCGTTTCAATTTTAAATTCAGCTTCTTTATGCAATTCACCAGCAATACCAACATAAGGATTAGTTTTTTCATTGCCTTTAAAGGTCCCAATTCCCTCAGTATTAAAGCTGCATTGCTCATATTCCCCAATTTTACCAGCGCCAGCCGAAAACAAGGCTTCGCGAACCACATCGGCTTTGTCCTTAGGGCAAAAACAAATTAACTTTTTTAATAAACCCGATTTGGTTTGTAAAACCCTGCCATCTTTTAATCCAATTTTATCAGCAATCATTTTATTAACTCCTGCAATTACATTATCTAAATTGGTGTGTATTGCATATATAGCAATATCATTTTTTATGGCTTTAATGAGCGTGCGTTCAACCCAAGTGTTACCGCTCAACTTTTTTAATCCACTGAACAAAAATGGATGATGAGCCACAATTAAGTTGCATTTGTTTTGGATGGCTTCATCAATAATGGCTTCAGTAACATCTAAAGTGATTAAGGCACCTGTGGCGATTGTAGATTTTGAACCTATAAGTAAACCACAATTGTCGTAGCTTTCTTGCAATTGTAGTGGTGCCAACTGCTCAAGTAAATTAGTAATATCTTTGATTAAAATGGGCATAAAGAGTTTGATATATATTGAAGGTAAAAGTGCAAAAAAAAACCGCATTAATGCGGTTTTTCAATGATTATTTAAAATTTATGTTAGTGATTTACCACCAATCTCTTAGTCACAGTGGTTTGACCATTAAATAAACTATAGAAATATATTCCTTGTGGTAAATTAGTGGTATTTAATTCATATTTATTCACCCCTGAAATTCCATTGGTTTTAATTCGTTGAACCTCCTTGCCAATTGCGTTCATTAAGCGAATTTCAACATCAGCTTTGCTGGTCAATGTGTAATAAATATCACAGGCATTGTCAGATGGGTTGGGTGTATTTTGGCTAACACTAAAGTTGTTTGGATTTAAGCTTTGTGTTGAGTTAAAAGGATTAACCATAATCTTGTAATAGGAGATTGTTTCTTCAGCATAAGGCACCACTGTTCCTAAAATGTTGAAATATGGTGTAACTTTTATTGTCAATACATATTCACCAACAGGATCATTGGTAGTTCCTGTAATAATTGCACAATTTGTGGCATTGCCTGGAAACTCGCAATTACTTGGAACACATGAGTGGCTTAACCCTTGTGGTAATCCTGTTATTGAATTTAAAACAATTTTATCGAAAACAATTGTACCAAGAGGAGGAGCAACTGTATCTTGTGGTACTTTTACTGTAATTAACTGACTATAAGCTTGCCCTTGATACGCAGGCATAAAATTGGTGGCACTATCAGGATAAATACCGGCATTACCTACTGTGGCTGGTGTACATTGTGCAAATGCACCAATACTTAGGATGCTTAAAAATGATAATAAAAGTAAAGATTTTTTCATAGTGTGATTTAATTACTTAAAATTTAGTTTAGTCGTTTGCAGCCACAGAAAGTAATTCTTCGGCCTCTTTCATGGTTGCAGTAATATTTAAAATAGAGTCTAATTGAGAAATGGCTATAAGTTTTTTTATGGGTTCTTGAATATTGGATAAAACAAAAGCACCACCGCTGTTTTTACATAAACGATTTGCTACCAAAATGGCACTTAAGCCACTACTGTCGCAATATTTAGTATCTTGCATATTGATAATGATATTTTTTACCCCTTCAGCGTTCAACACAACCAATTGCGATTTCAACAGAGGTGAAATGGTATTATCTAATTTATCTACTTTTAATTCAATTAAAGTAAATTTGTCGTTTTTTATGGTATTGAAATTCATCTAATTTTAATGTAATGTGCAAAGTTAAACAATTGTTTGATAAAAAACAAAAAAACATTGATTAGCGATTTATTTTATAGCACCAGCCAAAAGATATAAAACAGCCATTCTTATAGCAACACCATTTTCAACTTGCTGTAATATAAGCGATTGCTTGCTATCGGCCACATCGCTCGTAATTTCAATACCTCGGTTAATTGGACCCGGGTGCATTACCATTATTTGTTTGTTGAAAGAATCTAAAATTTCCTTGTTTAAACCATAAAGCATCACGTATTCTCTTAAACTTGGAAAATATTTAATATCCTGCCGCTCCAATTGTATACGCAGCATATTGGCCACATCGCACCATGCCAAGGCTTTTTTTAGTTGAGGTTCCACCTTAACACCAAGTTCATGAATGTATTTTGGTATTAAAGTACTAGGGCCACAAACCATGACCTCGGCCCCTAATTTTTGTAAACAAAAAATATTACTTAAGGCAACCCTACTGTGCAATATGTCGCCTATAATGGCTACTTTACAGCCTTTTAGGTCACCTACTTTTTCTCTTATCGAAAAGGCATCGAGTAATGCTTGTGTTGGGTGTTCATGCGCACCATCGCCAGCATTTACAATAGTTGCTTGCACATGTTTAGATAAAAATTTAGCAGCTCCAGCGTAAGGATGGCGCATGACAACCATATCTACTTTCATGGCTAAAATGTTGTTTACTGTATCAATTAAGGTTTCTCCTTTGCTTACTGATGATGAACTTGCAGCAAAATTGATAACATCAGCTGAAAGGCGCTTTTCAGCCAATTCAAATGAAAGCTTAGTGCGTGTTGAATTTTCAAAAAAGAGGTTAGCTATGGTAATGTCACGTAACGAAGGAATTTTTTTAATTGGTCTATTAATAACCTCTTTAAAAGTATCAGCTGTTTTAAATATTAAATCAATATCATGTGCATTGATATCTTTAATTCCGAGTAAATGCTTAACGCTTAAAGCACTCATAATGTATCTACGTTTTCGGTAATCATTAATACTTCATCTTTTCCATCTGTTTCATTCCATTTTACTTTTACATTGTCAGATGTAATGGTGTCAACCACTTTTCCCACATAATCGGGTTGTATGGGCAAGTGACGGCTGTACCTGCGATCGATAAGTACCATTAATTCCACTTTTTTAGGGCGGCCAAAAGCCAGCAAGGCATCCATACCAGCTCTAATGGTGCGGCCAGTATACAAAACATCATCAACCAATATTACATTTTTATCTTCAATAATAAAGTCAATTTGGGTTCGATTAGGAACTAATGGATTTTCGCGTCTTCTAAAATCATCTCGGTAAAAGGTCACATCCAAGTGCCCGTTTTTAATTGTATTCAAACCGGTAATGGATATTAACTCCTGATAAATGCGCCCACTTAAATAAATGCCGCGTGGTTGCAAGCCAATTATAACGGTGTTTTCAAAGTTATTGTGATTCTCAATTAACTCATAGCACAAGCGCTTAATAGTGTGGTTAAAGGCCTCTGCATTTAAAAGTTGTAACTGAGCGCTCATAAGTAATTGTATGGGTGCAAAAATATTATTTTTTTTTGAACGCAGGTCAATCATACTTTTTTATTAATTATACATAGTTTTTTGTTACAGATTCATATATGAAATCTTAACGGCATAGCGCTCAAAGCAGTAGCAAAAGACTAAAAACAAAATCATTAAAAAACATCAGTTCATCTATCCATTCGCTACTCAATTCATTCATTCATTTATTTTCATATTCTTGTGGGCACCTGTCTTGCGAGCAAGCCACCAGGCCATCCGCTATATCTTTTTTGCAGGGTTTAGGGCAAGGCCAAAAAAGGATGTCGCTACTGTCCTTGGTGCAAATCAGTTTTTATTTTTTGCAATTATCCATTAATGCCCGAGTTTTTGTAATTTTCTTTTAAAGGACGAAAAACAAAATCATTAAAAAACATCAGTTCATCTATCCATTCGCTACTCAATTCATTCATTCATTTATTTTCATATTCTTGTGGGCACCTGTCTTGCGAGCAAGCCACCAGGCCATCCGCTATATCTTTTTTGCAGGGTTTAGGGCAAGGCCAAAAAAGGATGTCGCTACTGTCCTTGGTGCAAATCAGTTTTTATTTTTTGCAATTATCCATTAATGCCCGAGTTTTTGTAATTGTCATTGATGTTTAAAATTAATTTCTTTTCATATCTTTATGACATATTTAATAGCCAATTTAAACAATAGATAATGCCGAATAAATTTTGCAAAAGATTATTTGCAGTAATCATATTCATGTATTTGTCGATTTTTGTTCAAGCACAAAGGGATAGTCTAAAAATTAAGCAAAGCTTTCAGGTTAATTTGAATGATCTTTTGATTAATAGAATACTTGTAACCTATGCACACGCTTTAACCAATTACAACTATTTAGAGATTGCTTGTGGGTATAGACAAAGTGATGTAAAAGAGGTTCATTTACAAAGTATATTTTCTTCAAAAGATTTTTATCTTCAATATAATGTTTTCAATTTTAGAGCAGGAATTAAACATCAATTTTCAAACAATCATTGTATTTCTGTTGCTGCAGCATTTAATCATTGGCAACAAAATCATGTATGGTATATATTATACAAGAAAGATGATACATATCCATCAAATTCAGTAGACCTTTTAATTTCTAGAAACAAATTTCAAATAGGAACAATAGTTAAAATTAGCTTGCTTCTAAAAGCAAAAAAATTGCCACTATTAATGGAACCTTATTATGGAATTGGATTATTTTATTCACGTAAATTTGAAATTGTGCATGAAGTAAAATATCATTATGGAAAAATAGTTAATGGTCCAATAAATCGTAAGGAAAATAAAATTTTACCTAGTTTTCATCTAGGCATTGCATTTGGTATTTTCAAATAATTAATAATACATTTTAAGCCGGCTATCTTCTTTTGAAATGGTTAGAGTAAATACTTTAATTGTATTTTAATAACCAAGGCCAAATTAAATTTGTTAGCTTTCAATTAACTCCAAAATAAATAAAGTAAAAAAATAAAAAATTATTGATATAGCTTATACGAGGCAATACAAAATTTTAAAATCGATATATTCAAAATAGGATTAAAATTCGAACCTTGGTGATGTGATTTATAAAGTATATTTTAACCAATAGACTGAAACGAATACTTAGGTTGTAATTCCAAATATACGTTTCAATAATCTGTGCATATAGAGTACTAAATAAAATTTAATTTCATTTAGAATTGATTTTGTAAATCCATTTAAGGCTCATTTTTACAAAATTTAGAGCACTCTGTTAAAGGTAAGTTTTACTTTTAATTCTGAACGTAATTTTTCATAACGATAAGCTGAATAATCAAATTTATATGGCAGCATATCTCCATTCGAATTATTAAATTGGGCTGCTAACCCAATTCCAATTTCAAGTCTTAAATTTAATTTTTTGTAGTAAACTTTTTTTGAGCCAAAACCTGTTCCCACGGCAATTTTAACAATTTGATTGGCTAATCCACCGTCTAACGAATAATTGGTTCTCAAATCAGAAAATTTGAACCAAATAGGGATATATCTTAATGTGTTTTCTAAATTGTAATTTACATTAACATTGGCATTAAGGTTATAGAAGACTGTGGAAAGATACCTAGCCCCAAAAAGTACCATGTATTCCCATTTTCCTTTGAATTGGTAACTTAATCCAAGATTCAAAGAGTTGAAATAAAAGGCTGGAGTTAGAAAAAACTCAATAGCCACTTTATTTCGTTGATTTAATAATGAATTATAAGATGAAGGTGATAAGTTTTTATCTAAAATTAAAATATCACTTACTGTATTTGGAATACTAGAAAAATTGAAATTAAATTTAAGACTTTCAACATAACCATATATCCTTTTATAGTTGTTTAATTTACTACTTTCTTGTTCATTAATACTATTTGTACTATTATACATAGAACTATCTGTCACATTTCTTTTAGGCTTATGATTTTTAAAAAAAATTGATTTTAAATACATTTTAGTGTCTTGAAAACTGCTCGTTTCAAAGGGTTTGATGTATTTTTTATAATACTCAGGAGTAGAGGTGGAATCAATTGGTTCGATATTTTGAGCTGAGCAAAA
Source organism: Bacteroidia bacterium (assembly GCA_035439485.1). GTDB lineage: Bacteria > Bacteroidota > Bacteroidia > UBA4408 > UBA4408 > CAIKXD01. The sequence goes on along the minus strand of DAORKI010000013.1, from coordinate 262 downwards.
TGTAACAATATAGGTAATAAAAATTACAATCAGACCTAATTTTATTTGCATGCAAATGTTGTATTGACTTTTGATTCAACAAATATAAGGTAAATGAAATATTTCTTTTCCATATCTTGGGGTTTGGTCAACATTCATTTTTGAAGAAAGTAAATATAGTAACTTGAGCTAATTGAATTATGGTGGAGTACTTAATCGATATTAACTTAATTAGTCGTCCCTCAAAAAGTCATTTTTAAACGGGAGAGATGTTGGCCTTGTG